>JAGHSR010000105.1 GCA_018065765.1 Candidatus Colicola coprequi | reverse complement strand
GCAGAAATAATACAAACACGTTTGCGATTGTTCATTGCCGTCATGATGTAATCTACTACCAAGCCGTTGATCCACGTACCTATAAGACCAATAACCACCATACGGAAGTCGTTGATAAGGAATGCTGAACAGCAAATGAGTGCACCTCCAATCGAAACGGACATTCCGATATCGAAATGTAGGTATTTATTGATAATCTTAGCCAAGATATCCAAGCCACCGGTGGAAGCATTGATGCGGAACTCAAACGCCTGACATGCGCTCAACAGGAGCACAAAACAGATTAAGTCGAACCACACATCTCCCATGCCCAATCCGGCGGACATGACTGAATCCTTGATTTGCATGAGTACTTCGCCCGCTCGCGAGAGCAGGTATGGATTGCCGTTGGCATCCAGGACTGTCTGTCCTGCTTGCAACTGTGCCAGCACATCGGGATTAGAAACAATCTGATGAGTAAAATTGGTGTAAGGATAGATGCGATCCCAGAGTTGTGTAAATGGACCAAGAATCATGGCAGTATAGACTGTCTTGGCTCCAAACTCGTTGCCAATCAGCAAAAAAGCCAGCAACAACAAAAAAGCATTGATACCCATCACCCAATAAGAGAAGGTGTCGGCATTACCGCCCAAGACTGTGTTGATAACAATACTCAAACCAGAGATAGTGCCCACAATTAAATGGCTTGGAATAAGAAAATAATACACCGCTGCCGCACCTATAAACATACCAACGGTCATCAGCAGCAATTCAACCCAGAACTTGCGAGTCTGCATGGCTTGCACAAATGTCTGGAATAGATTTTTCCAATAATCTAATGTAACGTATTGTTGAATATATTCGTTCATAATACAAATAATATAAAACACACAAATTGATAATTACTCTTTTACCACAAAGCGTGCGGTTCGACGTGTGAGTTGTCGGAGCAGGATGGTTCGACCGCGGGACTCGTGCTCTAAAATCTCAGGTGTTGTACCACGTATGGTCAAGAGGGACAAGCCCTCGTTGTATGTCAAGATATAGTCTTGTTGCAAAGCTCGAATAGCATCCGCTACATAACGTGTATTGTCCACACAAACCGAGATAGTAATCGCTGAAGACTGAATAAGCGACACCTTGAGTCGATGCGCATGAATAATATCAAAAATGTGACTAAGACTCTCCTCCAAAACAAAGGAGAAATCCTTGGCCCGAAGTGTAATCAGTATCTGGTTTTTGCGCCAAATGTACACCGGTACGTCCACTTTCTTGTCCGTAGCACAAATGACTGACCCCGGTGCGTTATGCTCTGCAAAGGGCTTCACATAGAGGGGGATGTGCTTATTCTCTAGCGGGCGAATCGTTTTAGGGTGGATGATTTGTGCACCAGAATAAGCTAACTCAACCGCCTCTATATAGCTAAGGCAATCAATCTTGGATGTCTGTTCCATCAAACGCGGATCGGCATTGAGGATACCGGGTACATCCTTCCAAATCGTAACCGATGTGGCTTCTAACAGATTGCCCAAAATAGCGGCAGTATAGTCAGATCCTTCACGACCTAACGTGGTTCTAAGACCATCTGCCGTACCTCCTATGAACCCTTGCGCAATACAAACGCGTTCCGCACGACTGACAGCTTCGCCAATCAAACGTGCCGATGTGTTCATATCCACTCGCGCCTCCCGGAACAGAGCGTCCGTTCGCAATAGATGGGGCATATCCAACCATGTGTTGACTACCCCACTCCGATATAGGAAAGTCGATATCAAACGAGTGGACATCAATTCGCCCAAACTAACCACTTGATCATAGAGCAGATCGTAATCGAACGAGTGAGCCGTATCGAAAAGCGGCAACGAGTCATACAGAGAAAGAATATCACTCACACAATCCCATGAGATAGACAATTCGTCCGCCAACGAGCGATGAAAAGCTACAATTGTTTGCAATTCGGCATCGGCGGCAGGTGCGTCCCCTTGCCAAATAGCATTGACCACACGTTCCAGTGCGTTGGTTGTTTTGCCCATGGCAGACACGACCACAACGAGATTGTCACTTTCAGAAGCGACAATCTTGAGCAGGTTGCGAACGCCCGAGGCATCACGAACTGATGCACCACCGAACTTGTAAATCTTCATAGCAATGGGTATCTAACAACAACTTATTTCAGGTTAGCCATACGGATAGCAGTGACTGCTCCTTCAATCCCCTTATTACCCAATGAACCACCAGCACGGTCAATAGCTTGCTGACGATTGAGGGTAGTTAACACAGAGAAGATGACAGGCGTAACTGCCTCAACATTGAGTAATGTGACGCCCTGCGTAACCGATGAGCATACATAATCAAAATGCGGAGTATCCCCTTGAATGACACAACCAATGACAATGATAGCATCCCACCGAGCCGTGTTGTCGCGCAGCAAGGACGCTGCTGCGTATGTCAACTCCACCGTACCGGGGACATGTTGAACCAAGATATTGCTCTCTATCACGCCATGTTTGAGCAAAGTGGAATACGCGCCATCAGCCAAAGCATAGGTAATGTCGCTATTCCAATCAGCCACTATAATAGCGTAACGCTGACGTGCGAGCACGTCAGCGTCAGGCAAACAAGTAGCGTCGTATGAAGATAAATCCGTTGTCATCACTCAGCGAGGGCAATGTACTTATCAATATCTTGTGCCTCTTGAGACTGAGGATAGAGCGATTTGATGGTTTGGAAAGCACTCTGAGCGGCTTTTTTATTACCCATTTCCAAGTAAACCAAGCCGGCTTTCTTAAGGCTGATAGGAGCAATCAATTCGTTAGTAGACTTAGCAGCGGTCTCAAACGCTTTGGCAGCCTTACTGAGGTCCTCCATATAAACATAAGCATCACCCAGAAGCATCGAAGCAGCCGGATCAATCAAGTCATCATTGGCAGAGAACTTACTAATCCACTTGGCAGCTGACTCGTAGTCACCCTGCTGGAAATAGCAAATACCTGTGTATAGAGCAGCCAATTTACCAGCTTGGTAGAAATGATACTCCGATGCGATAGCTTCAAAACCGATGCACTCTGCATCGTCACCATTCAGAGCCTTCTCATAGTCACCGGCTGCGAAATAAACGACAGCCTTAGCGTTCTCGTTGGAAGCCTCAATAGCCTTGGGCTTAATCACATAGTTATTGAGAGCAATAACACCCAAAATAACCACTACGATAGCAGTAATAATCCATGTGAGGAGATTACTATGGTCCTCAATCCATTGTGCGGACGAAGATAGAGCCTCGTTGACATTCTCTAAACCTTCATCTTGT
>JAGHSR010000143.1 GCA_018065765.1 Candidatus Colicola coprequi | reverse complement strand
ACAAAGTGTGCACGGAAGCCACGCAGGTAGGTGACACCATCGTCGATGGACGAATCCCACCAGCAGAGTGAACCGTCAGTAGTCACGTAGAGGATATTCTCGCTGCTCTCCAGAGGGATGGGCAAGAAATTACCTACAAAGTTCATAGCAGTACTTTCGTCGGTGAGTGGTTCATCTACTGTAATGCGCACATCCTTGAAATCGAAATAGTCTTGGTCGTTACCCTGCGTGAACTTGATGACATAGGGCACACCGGCGATGATGTGATTTTGGCGACGCATGCGCACTTCCACTTCGTCGGAGTTTTTCTGAGCACGGCAGTCGAACGAATAGATGTATGCTTGATGTAGTGGACTGGATGCATTGCTTATCTCGTCAGCGGAAAGTGAGAACGGCAGGCAGATAGGAGTGAGCACGCCATTGTGTGCAATGGTACGAACGATACGCACATCGCAGGTAAGGGTTGGGTCAGCATCGCACTTGTTCTTGAGGTCTGTGAGTTGTGCTTGCAGATGTTCAGCCGCCTGCTGCCATGTCTGTTCGCCCGTAGGTCTGTCGTACAAGGTGATGGAGGTGGTGGTAGGAATGGCTTGGATATTGGTGAAGTCTTTCCATTCATCAGCTGCCTTGTAGGCATCAATAGATGCAGCTGATACGTAGAGAGGGATAGAGTGATTAACTTCTTTAAAACAATCACCTCCACAAGTTGGAGGAGTGATGGCTTCGCAGGTGATGGATGTTAAATTGCTGCACCAAGCGAAAGCCCCCTCTCTAATCGAAGTGACAAAATTGCCAATCGTGACCGAGGTCAAACTGGAGCAAAGAAAGAAAGCATAATCTTCAATCGTGGTGACGGAATTGGGAATGATGACCGAGGGCAAACCGGTGCAATTTGCGAAAGCAGCATATCCAATCGTTGTGACGGAATTTGGAATGGTGACCGAGGTTAAATTTTTGCAACCAGATAAAGCATAGTTTCCAATCCATTTAGTTCCTTCTTTAATAGTGTATTTTGATAAAGTCCTATCTACAGCTTCCACTAAATAAGTATCGGCATAACGAAGATTATCTTCTACAGGGAGTGAATTGCAACCATTGAAAGCCTGAATTCCAATCGTTGTAACAGAACTGGGAATAGTAACGGAAGTCAAACCGCTGCAATCTCGGAAAGCCCCATATCCAATCGTAGTAATTTCGCCATCGAAGGTGATAGTGCCCATGCCATTAGTGAATGTGTGCGAAGCAATGGAGACATTGAAGGTATTGGTGTGAAGACCGGATGTCCATTGGTCTGTTGTTTCGTCTAATTTCTCCGTTGCCGTGTAGGTGATGGTGTTACTTGCCCACAAGGCGGAGGTGGCAATAAGTGCCACGAAAAGAGATAAAAGTTTTGTTTTCATAAAAACTGGTTTGTGTTAGTTATCTAGTTAACTAGGGAAATAGAAACTATAGAACGTGAGGTAATAAATATGGTTGGTTATAGATATTCTATGAATTTTAGACCGATGCGCTGTTCTAGAAAGTCAAGACCGTTACGCTATTCGAGAAAGTATAGGTCAATCCGACTGATTCTTGGTTCTTGGAATTTAGGGGGCAAAGGTACTACAAATTTTGGAATGACCAAAACTTTCTGTATATAAAACATTAATTGTCGTCAATTGGACATTAATTTTCGTTAATAAAGACATTAATCACCATTAATACAAATCAAGAATGTAGAGAATAAGCCCCCCCTTCAAGGGGGTACGTAAGTAGTACTAACGGGCTGAAAGTTCCATCAAAAATTCGGCTCAAAATCACCTCGACCTAAAATATAGATACCATTAATGAAAAGATAATGCCTTTATTCATGGGGATTAATGTCCTATTCATGGCAATTAATGTCTTGATTTAATTAACATTCTCTACATTCTCTGCATTCTCTGCATTCTTGATAAATTAAACGACTATTAATGTTTTTACCAAGAAAGTTTTGCCCACTTCAAAAATTTGTACTATCTTTGCAGCCCGAATGGTTGTTAATAATGACATATTGATTCCGCAAATAGCGGAGCTCCTTCGACAAGGGAAGATAGTGGAATTCACACCCCGCGGACAAAGCATGATGCCTACCATCGTGGGAGACGTGGACAGCGTGGTGCTGGCTCGTCCTACAAAACTGAAAAAAAGAGATATGGTTTTGGCGCGGGTGACTATGCAAGATGCTGAATGCTGGGTCCTGCACCGCATAGTGGATGTGAACGGAGAACAATTGACCCTCAAAGGCGATAATAACCCACATGCCACAGAAACGTGCACAAAAAAAGATGTCGCGGGAAAGGTAATCAAAGTACGCCGACGCTCGCCCATGCACTATTGGTGGCGTCGTGTTCGGCGGTTTTGGCGATGCAAAATGCTGAATGCACAACGCAAAATGCAAAATGCTGAATGCAAAATGCTGAATATAGAAAACGGAAATCAACTAATATGCAAACAAAATCAGGTTTTACTTTACGTCCACTCGGACAGGAATACATTCTCGTAGGAGAGAGTGTCGAACGTGTTAACTTCAACAAAATGATCGTGATGAACGAGACGGCAGCTTTCTTGTGGAAAAAGGTTGGTACTACACACTGGGAAGCAAAAGACCTGGCAAAACTGCTCTTGGCAGAATACGAAGTGGACGAAGATACAGCTATGAAAGACGCACAAACAATAGTGGAGTCATGGAAACAAG
This sequence comes from Candidatus Colicola coprequi, assembly GCA_018065765.1. GTDB lineage: Bacteria > Bacteroidota > Bacteroidia > Bacteroidales > Paludibacteraceae > Colicola > Colicola coprequi. The sequence goes on along the minus strand of JAGHSR010000143.1, from coordinate 6,737 downwards.
CAGGTATTATCGAGTAGCCGGACATTCGTTTTGTGTCAAAGCCGATACGGCATGGTTGGACAAAATGAACAACTATGCTCCCTTTGCTACAGAATGCAAAATGCAGAATGCAGAGTTATGTTTCTCGCTGAATAGTGAGTTGACCAACTCACTCCCCACACTTGACGGATATAAACTGTTGTTCGTGGATTCGTCGGATGACGACATGCCGCGTCTGGAAGTGAGCCAATCCGAGCAGGGCGACTGGCTCATCGCTATGGCTATGTTCCGCCATAGTGAGGTCATGGCATGTCTGCAACTATCTGCCGATTTTAAAAATGCCACTCTCTATGCCACCACCCCCAACAAGTGGGCAATCGACAATGCGCTGATGTTGCAGTATGCTTTTGTCACTGCCTCATTGGGGACACTCGAAATGCACGCCGCTGTGGTGAAAAAAGACGATAAAGCGTACATTTTTTTAGGCAAATCCGGTACCGGCAAATCTACCCATGCACGCCAATGGCTCAAAGTTTTTGCTGACGCTCAGTTGCTGAACGATGACAACCCCATCCTGCGGGTGGCAGACAATCAAGTAACAGTGTATGGTTCGCCTTGGAGCGGAAAAACACCATGCTACAAAAACGATTCAGCTTCCGTGGAGGCTATCTATCTGTTGCATCAGGCTCCGAAGAATGTTCTCCGACCGCTGACTATGCCCGAGGCATACGCTGCAATGCTCATGTCCGTAAGCGGTATGAAAATAATGAAAAACACTATGGATAATCTGTACGAAACCATAGTGCAAGTCATCCAAACGGCTAAAATGTACTACCTGGATTGTCTTCCCAACGAAGACGCAGCTTGCGTGGCAGCAAAAGGCTAATCACGCAGCAGGTCTGAAAGCGGAACAAACTCTACGCGGTTGGGCAATATGATTGCCATCAAATTCTTGGTATATGGCATGACCACCAAAGCGTTGGATTGCCATTGCATAGGCAACTGAGTACGAGCGATGCGCAAATCCAAAACATCATCGTAATAGACTATAGAGTCCGCCCTTGCGCACGAATCGGCGAATTGCTCGCATACAGCGGTGTAGAGATTATTGAGAACATCCTTTTGCGCACGAGCAGCTGTGTTGATGGATTGCACATCCGATAGCTGCCGTCGGGAAAGAATAGGGTAGTACTTGCGAATCTCATCTTCTGATACTCTGCGTTCGACCAGTCGAACATCTTGTTCTGCACCTGCCAAGTAGGTGTACTGGGCATATAGCGAGTCAAGTGAACGACAAGGCTGATACAGCGCCTCATTTCCGAATAAGCGTATCAAGGGAATCATGAACGACTGATAATCGGTTCGGTTGATGCGGTTAATCAGTATCGGATTGGGGGCAGAAAAAGCCTGCTCGATGTCTTGAAAATAGGTGCGATAGAATGTGTTTTGCTCGTGCAAAAAACGCTGACTCCATGAACGATAATCCCATATAGCTACCGTGTCTTGCAGAAAATCAACCGCTGTGAGTCCATCCAATCGGTATAGAGAAATGGCAGTGTGACGGACAACAATGGGTTGTACTTGTACCTGCCGGTAGGCATGCAGATTGGCCTCAAACGCGTCAAACATACTGCTAATGTTCTCCAAGATTGTACGTGAAGAATCACTTAGGGTCAAATGAGCGTCTTTCTCGCTGGGGTAATCTTGCAGAAATTGCGTGAACAACCGACGACATTCGTCGTAGAAGTCAACCATTCGGTGATAGCGGTTGTATAGTGTGTCGGTTGCGGCTTGTAATTGTTGAATACGCTCGCGTTTGGCAGTAGCCAAGGCGTAGAGCGTATCGTACTCGATGGTGCGTTTATCGGTAGGAATGGCGGGATAGTAGTTCGCTCGCAATGTCTGCCCCTGTGCATAGTGAATGCAGTTGCCGTAGTAGAGTTGCGTGCGATAAAGACAATCGTGCAACTCCGTGTAATTGCGAATGGGGTGGTAATCCGAAATGAGTTCGCTTTGTTTTTCCCCCAATTGATAATAGACGGCATGAAACTGCGGGTGCGCCTTCTGATAACTTATGAGATGATATATCGCCTCGTATTTTGAAATGGATTGGGTCTGAGCAAGCACACTCTCGTATTTATCTTGTGCCGAAGCAGCAAGGCAGAGGGTAAAGAGGATGACAAGTGGGAGGATTCGTTTCATAAGTCAAGTATGGTAAATTCTACACGTCGGTTCATAGCACGATGTTCGTCGCTGTCATTGGCTACGAGAGGTTTCCGTTTGCCATACCCAATGGCGTTGACACGTTCACTCGCTATGCCCTGCTCTGTTAAGTAGCGTTTGACGGCAGTACCTCTGCGCGAAGATAGGTTGTCATTATAGGCGTCAGAACCCTGATCGTCCGTGTGGGCGGAAAGCTCTATTCGCATCTCAGGATTGTCTCTCATCATCCGAATGACTTTGTCCAACTCATCGTATGATTCGGCTGTGAGGGCAGCGGAGTTAAGTTCAAACTGGATATTTCGCAACTGCATAACCATATTCTCGTGTAGTTGTTCCATCGCCACCTGCTGCATGATAGGTTTCTCGCTGAATGGAACGGAAACGGTTGTATCTTTGAAGATATACCCTGCGGCATTGACGTGTATGTCGTAATCATCGCCTTGACGAATCTGAAAATTGTGTGCGCCTCGCATGCTCGTTTGGGCAACAATACGTTCACCGGTTCTTCGGTTGATTAACTCAATTTGCCCCATGATACCGGTCAGACTATCCTTGTCTGCAAGGTGGATGGTAAAAGTGGTTTTGCCGGGAGATAGGTCTATATCCATCTCCGATTCGGTCAGCAAAACAGGCTTGCGGGTGTCAATCAGCAGTGTGTCATCGGTGTAACCGCGTTTTTGTGTGACGATACTGTACTTGTTGCCTATGGGTAAAATCAAGTCCACGTGTTTGTCTCCGTATTTGATTTTGGCATTTTCTGCACGGATTATATCCGGACGAAGCGGGGTTAACAATTCGCTGTCATATATGTGCAAGCGAATGGATAGTTGCCGAGCCAACTGAACGGAACATTCCACCATCGTATCCTGTGCCAAATGGATGCAATCGAAAGTCTCATAGTAGTGAGAGTGTTCCGACGTGGTGATATCAACACTATATTTATTCCCAACGGGCAGGCACAATTGGAATTGTCCGGAAGCTGCAGAATGGAGCGTTGCAACAGGCACGCTGGTGATGGCATTAAATACTTTTATCTCAGAGACAAGTCCACGTCCTGTCTCCTCAGCCCGCACTACACCCTGGACGGTCATCGTGGCTTGAGGCTGATAGCGGGAATCCAAAGGCAACGATTCCAATGTGTAGGTCGTATCGTGCCGCTGAATAATCTGTTTGGTATAGCGAAGTGTTTTCGTCTGGTGCAGGTACTCAGGGGCGTAGTAATTGACAGACTTGTCATCACTGCCGAGAATGAGTTCGGGAGTCGTCCAATCGTGGTCGCTGATTTTGCGGCAAAAATAGAGTGCAAATGTTCGATTGGTATGCACAGCATCCACGCGACGCGACGCGAACAATAGGGTTTGGTTGTCATGCAACAGTAGCGGAGATATATCTTCTCCGTCAGAAATAATTATCCTCTCCGGTGTGGACCAATCGTCTTGTTGGCGTTTGCTCCGCATGATGTGGTATTCAGCCGGATTTTTCCCCTCCGCAGGCTTAATGCGAACAAAATAAATGTCTTGCTCATCACCGGATAGAGTAGGCCATGTCTCATCCATATCGGAGAGAGTACCCTTGAATATAGGGCGTACATTAACCCATTGTGTGCCGCGAGCATCTGCCATGAATAAGTTGTATCGCGTTTCACCCGACTGCCTGCCGGCAAAAACAAGGGTTTGTTTGTCAAAACTTAATTGGTAAGATTGCACTTGCCACCCTTGGCGAACGATAGACTGAACCGCCTGACTGCTACTCGCTGTTTGCAATTGTGACCAAGCAACAACTGACAAGAACAAAAATATTATGAGAGTTGTGCGTCGCATCCGATAATAATGGATTCAAAATGATTGATTTTGGCTTTGTCGTAAGGGCAAGAGACTTTGATGTAGTTCTCTGTAAATCCAAATATGCGCCCATCTTGGCTCTTCTTGCTTTCCCACAAGACAACGGCTTGTTGCCCCATGTGCTGTTGGTAGAAGTTGTTCGTCTTGTCCTGACTGACTTGATGAAGTATTTGGCTGCAGCGCTCGCGTTCTTTCATCGGCACTACCTCCAGATTCATCTCCAACATGCGCGTGTTAGCCCGTTCTGAGTAAGTGAAGACATGCAGTTGAGATACGGGCAAACGCTGGATAAATGCCAAATAATCTTGCCAACGTTCTTCGCTTTCTCCGCGAACCCCCACCATACAATCCACTCCAATAAAGGCATGGGGGATGACTCGGCGGATATGTTCTATGCGCTCCTCAAATAGTTCGCGTGTATAGTGACGGTGCATGATTTTGAGCATTTCGTTGTTGCCCGATTGCAAAGGGATATGAAAATGTGGAGCGAAATGACGACTGCCGGCTACAAAATCGATTATCTCATCGGTGAGCAGATTGGGCTCGCAACTGGAAATACGAATCCTGTATTCTGTCTGACCCAAATCTGAGTTGTTGTCCAGTTGGTCCAAAGCCCTGAGGAGTTCAATAAATGTTTCCCCCGTACTTCTGCCAAAATCGCCCATGTTGACTCCGGTGAGAATAATCTCTTTGGCTCCTTCTCTGAGAGCCTGTTGAGCCTGCTCTACTACGTGCGCTATACGAGGATTGCGCGAGCGACCGCGCGCGAAAGGAATAGTGCAATAGGTGCAGAAATAATTACACCCGTCCTGCACCTTGAGAAAACACCGTGTCCGATCATCCCGCGAGTAGGCGGGATGAAAGTGTTCTAAATCTTTGGGGATGAGGTGATTGATTTGCCGTAGGATAGCTGTGTCTGCATCCGATAGTTGTTCACCTCTTGTTTGTTTTTGTCGTATGAGAGCGGCATAACAGCCGGTGACGATGATTTTCGCTTCCGGATTTTCCCGTTTCAAACGATGAATAACTTGCCGGTCCTTGTGGTCGGCTGTATCGGTTACGGTACAGGTATTGACAATCACCAAGTCGGCCGCTTCACTTGGTTTGGCACGTACACACCCCTTTGCCAAAAGCGTGTTCATCAGAGCACTGCTTTCGGCAAAGTTGAGTTTACAACCCAGTGTGACTACGCGAACTTTCAATTACCAAGCAAATAGAGGATATTGGTTCATCTCTGCGTTGACTACAGCGCGAACCTTAGCTATGTTTTCTTCGCTTTCAGGATTAGCCAGCACGGTATCAATTAAATCTACAATCCAAGGCATCTTATCCTCTTTCAAGCCGCGGGTTGTGATGGCCGGTGTACCAAAACGAAGTCCACTCGTTTGGAAGGCGCTGCGGCTATCGAAAGGAACCATGTTCTTGTTGGTGGTAATGTCAGCTGCCACCAGTGCTTTTTCTGCTACTTTACCCGTCAAATCCGGATATTTGGTGCGCAGGTCAACCAACATTGAGTGGTTGTCTGTACCGCCGGAAATGATCTTGTAACCTTTATCTACAAACGCTTGTGCCATCACGGCTGCGTTCTTCTTAACCTGTTGTTGATACACTTTGAAATCAGGTGTCAAAGCCTCTCCAAAAGCAACAGCCTTGGCTGCTATCACGTGCTCCAGAGGACCACCCTGTGTTCCGGGGAATACGGCACTGTCAATCAGTGCGGACATCATCTTGATTTCTCCCTTTGGAGTGGTCTTGCCCCATGGGTTGGGGAAGTCTTTACCAATCAGAATAACACCTCCGCGCGGACCACGAAGTGTCTTGTGCGTGGTGGAGGTAACGATATGAGCGTACTTAACCGGGTTGTTCAGCAAACCTGCGGCAATCAGTCCTGCGGGGTGAGCCATATCGACCATGAAGATAGCACCTATCTCATCAGCCACTTTGCGAATGCGTGCGTAATCCCACTCACGGCTATAGGCAGATGCACCGGCAATAATCAGTTTGGGACGCTCTGCACGGGCTACTTGCTCCAACTGGTCGTAATCAACACAACCTGTCTCTTCGTTCAGGTTATACTCCAAAGCTTGGAACATCAATCCGGAGAAGTTAACTGGACTACCGTGACTCAAGTGACCGCCATGACTCAGGTTCAAACCCAGGAACTTGTCACCGGCTTTCAGACATGCCATGAAGACGCACATGTTGGCTTGTGCACCGGAGTGGGGCTGTACGTTAACATATTCCGCATCAAAAAGTTTTTTCAGACGATCACGAGCTATGTTCTCGCTCTCATCAACCACTTCACAACCGCCATAATAGCGCTTGCCGGGGTATCCTTCTGCATACTTGTTGGTTAATACTGAACCCATCGCTTCCAAAACTTGGTCGCTTACAAAGTTCTCACTGGCAATCAGTTCGATGCCCTTGGTTTGACGTTCGCGCTCACGGCGAATGATGTCAAAAATCTCAGTGTCTCGTGTCATGATATGTTTGTTTTAGTTGATTGAAATGACAAATTATTGCAAACCACAAATGTCTTTCGCAAAATTCGCGGCAAAGTTACACTTTTTTTATGATTCACACAAATATTTTTTGTAATTAGGTGTTCTTTTCCCGTTTACCATAGCGCAGCGGTCTTACCTCCTACATGAAAAGTAGCATTTTTTAAACAAAAAGTAGCATTTTATATTATTT
>JAGHSR010000095.1 GCA_018065765.1 Candidatus Colicola coprequi | reverse complement strand
GAGCCATTGTGGAGCTTGGGTTTGGCGAATGGCATGATAGAGTTTTTGCCGATGAATTGGTTCGTTGTTGGAGGTTGTGGAATGAGGATTTAGTAAGTATTTATATCCAACAGACTGTACAAAAACGATGGTAGGTTGCGCTGTCCAGAGGCGTAGGGAAAAGATGACATCTTCGTAAATCATGTCCTGTGGGAATCGGATAGCTTGTTGGCATAACCAATCTCGACGATAAAGACGCATGCAGGGTGATGTGAATTGGTACCTGTGGCGCGGCATGCGGGTTTCGATAATGGTACCATCGGCTAACACACGTTGATAACCTGCTTGCGTCATATCATGTTCTCCGATGGATAGGATATGTTTTTCAATATAGTCAGGGGATATGGTGTCATCGGCATCGACGAACATGACAAACTCTCCAGTGGCATGTTGCATACCATTGTTTCGTGCATTACCTTGTCCTTGATTGTTCTGCTTTATGAGCAAAAACCGAGCGTCTGCATCGCAGAAAGTTTGTGCGATGGATGCTGATTGGTCGGTAGAACCATCATCGATTATAATCACTTGCAATGCAGAATACGTTTGTGCCGATAAGGAGCATAAACACCCCGTCAGAAAGGAATCTGCATTATAAACGGGTACTATGACAGAACAAGTCTTCAAATTGTTTTGCTTGGTTTTTACGATTAAATTGTTCTATATTACGAACAGGTTGGTGAGTAAAGCCGTTTTGTTTCCACTCGTTGTATTTGTCGAGGATAAATTGCTTGATTTCATCGATATTTTCGGACGCTAAACCGGCATTCGTCATTGTCATAGTTTGTGCAAGACAACCATTATCCGATGGAATACACAAGATAGGTTTCTCACAGCCAAGAGCCTCAAAGAACTTAGTGGTCATCATGCCATGCGTTTGGGTAGAGGTCAGCACCAACATAATACTACTGCGACGAATTTCATTACCCACTTCGGTAATTGGAATAGACCGATAATCCGGAGTGTGCCAATTAAGAACGATATCGCTGATATTCAGTTCACGAACTGCCTGTTCAATGAGGTCTTTATGTTGAAACTCATAAATGCGTCCTATATATGAAATGAGGAATTGGGATACGGGAACGGCCTCATAGAAGAATTGTTTGGGATCAAACCCATTGTAGATAAGATGCACGTTGGGGTTGAACTGCCGGATAAATTCCACATGCCAAGGGGAGACTGTCGTGATGCAATCAGCTTGACGCAAGATTGCATTGCGACGGCGTATATTCACTCTCTTATACCAGTTCCGGAAGGGACGTGCCCACCATGAACGATGAGATTGGTATTGCGCATTAGGAACTTGTTCATCTAAATCGCGAATATCTACAATCAGTGGGATATGTTTGGCTCGTGCTATATCCAACGCAGTGCGAAGAGGGAAGGTCGAAAAAGTGGTGCAAAGAACAAGGTCAAAGTGCTCATTTGTGACAGAACGTTGCAACCATGTAGAGAAATAGCGGTTTTTCCAATCGGAGAGTAATGACCATATACTCTTGATAATCCAATCCCAATGATTGTGGTAAAAAACACATTCGTAGATGGGGTAGTTACGCGCAAATGGTAACTCTTGCCATTTTTCTGTATAAACAATCAAGTCATAGCCCTGTTGCACAAGGTAATTGCATAAGAAGCGTAGTCTTGGGGCAAAACTGGGTTTGCCGTATGCGTCAGCTACAACAAGGATTTTTTTCTTCATAATAAACACAGTATTTTGGGATACAATGTTTTGTGGTAGTTCGTTTGATTGATATTGGAATTATGCCACAACAAGTTTGCTTCTCCGTTGAATAGGCGGATTTTTGATAGTAATTGTTCTGCGTAGAAATAAGCCTCGTCTTCCGATAGATTCATGTACTTGGCATTGCTGAGGGTCACATCCATCAACGTGAGCGGGTGCAACGTGAGCGAAGTTAAGGTCATCGTTTTGGGATTTATCCATCGGACAGGACGAGTGGTCTGCAATCGGAATCCGGCTTGGTCAGGAAAGCCCATCGTATAATCATCCGTAACACCAAAATCAACCAACTTCTGCATCCTATCAACAGAGCAGGACAAGTAATGCGACCGATGTAACGTGTAGTCAATAGACGATATGTTGCCCTTGTATGCCACCGGTTCGTTCTCCAATGCACTCGAATGTAATCCAAATCTGATGGGCTGTTGTGTACGGGTGCTTGGTCGATTGACGATGGATAAATGGTTGATTAGGCTTATCTTATACTGAGGATAGTCTATGTTCCTTCCGCGGGTGTCTTTGAGGAAAAAGAGAATATTGGCATTGGGTACTTGTGCATCTTGTTCCATGAGCCAAGGGAAGGTAAAGGCAGGGTCGTTGTGTATGTTTTTCCACGAGGCAAGCACCTCTTTCCAATGCCCTCGTTTGATACCTCCCAAAGCTCCGCGCAGGTGGTGATAATAAGCGATGGTATCTATATCATGCGTGAGGTTGATGGCAGAAAATTCTGCGGCAGGCAGCGGAGCGTCCAACGTTTTCAACAATACGCGACTATACTCATCAATCAGGGGAATCTGCAATCGGTTTTTCTCGCCCAAAATGGAATAAGACGCCAAAAAACGCCCGTATTCATCGCGTTTGTCGTTGAGCAACTCTTCGGCGCGAGAGATAAAAAAGAACGTGTTGTAGATAAGGTCGGGTGAAACGACAACCTCATCTCCTATGCGCTCCATAGTCGGCACTTGCTCCAATTGAGGATAGCGCAAAGTCCAATCCACGTCGGCACTTAAGCGAACGTGTTTGGCTGCTTCTTTGTTGCCGTACAACAAGAATTCAATAATATAATTAATGATTACTTGAGTGGGCATGAGTGTGAAGTAAGGATGGTTTATATTTGCCTGCAAGCAGTTTGACTAAAGGAGAAGGCCAAATAAGTTTGACGCATAAAACAATGACTCCCGAACACAACAAAGGTGTTAAGAAATATCTCAAAATGATGCCATACCAAGGTACGGTATCTGGAAATAATAATGTCATCCATTCTGCTGATTTATTCAATAAACCGAGTCCCGCGTGTGATGCATAGAGAATAATACTACTAGCCGTTAGCCATTCGGGCGTTTCCCATATCTTCCTTTCTGCAATATAGGATGCTGACCAAAAATAGAACAAACATTGAATAGCAAGAAGCAAAGGTTTGGTTATTTGTAAAGCCCAGCCATCTAAATACAAAGTTGCTATTTGGGCTGCTATGCCAATCCATAAAAGAGGATGCCATAAGTTTCGTGCCGTTTGTGCCAAATCCATACGATTAATACTAAGATAAGCACCGCAAACAAACCAAGGAAGGAGTGTCTGAGATGGCATCCATGCCGGCCAATGTAATGTCCAAATAATAGCTACAAAAACAAGAGAACCCCATTTCCCATAGCGAACCAAAGCATAAATAATAGGGGCTATAATGGAAAAGTAAATCAAGTCTTTCACAAACCAAAATGGAGCATCTATTGGAGCTATGGTTGAAAAAAGATGCTGTCCGAATAAATTGATTTGTTCCCCTCCCCATATATTTTGGTTATAAAAAATATGCCATGTAATGGGACTATGCATGTACCAAGCAGTTAATAAATTCCAAAGAATATATGGAATCAACAAGCCCCAAATCCGCGAATACAATTTTTTGCCATAACTTCTCCAACTCCATTGCAAAGTTTTGGAGTTGTTATCATTTTCCCAATGCTGAAAGAATAAATAACCGGATATGACTGCAAAAGCGCAGAGTGTTGAACCATTGATTATCCAAGAAAAGAATCCGCGCATTAAGTTAATCAATTGCCACGAGAATGTTATTTCGACAGGCTGCGCAGAGGAAATACAATAATAGGAATGTTGAAAAACAATGGCAAGCGCCAATGGAAAACGCATAAAACTAATCATCTTGGATGATAGAGCCGACATACCGATTGTGTTTGAAGTTGTAGTATGCATAATATCAGTCATTTAATATCTCCCATTCGTACATTTTTTGTTCTATCTGATGTTTAATATTCTCGTAGCGCTGAAAGTTCACCGCTGTTTGATTAGTAGCCTCGTTGAGTATCTGTTCCAAGTCTTT
>JAGHSR010000064.1 GCA_018065765.1 Candidatus Colicola coprequi | reverse complement strand
AACCAAAGGCGAGTTGTCCGTAACGAATGGCTTCAACTACGCAAAAAGCTATAAGAACCACCGCTCCGACGAGGAATATGTAGGTCAGATAGTTGTCTTTCCAACTCAGGTTATGGAATTTGAGCGAGAAAAAAGGTATTTCACTCACCAGCAGGTAACAACTTACTAATGTCAGCCCCAACATCACCCATGCCATCCAATCGGCATTTAAGATTTGATATGGCATGCAGCATAACGATGCCCAGAAAATAGCATTAGCAGGTGTAGCTAACCCGATGAATGAAGTGGTCTGTCTCTCGTCTAAGTTGAATTTAGCCAGTCTTAGTGCCGAAAAAGCAGCCATCAGTAGTGCTATCATACTCCACCAACCAATAGCAGGTCTTAGGTAGCAACTTACCACCATAGCGGGAGCGAGACCGAACGTGATGTCATCTGCCAGCGAATCCAACTCAATTCCCATCTTGTTGGAGATACCCAATGCTCTGGCGGTCATTCCATCGAAGAAATCGAAGAATGCCCCAAGGCAAATCAGTATAAAAGCATAGACAAAGGCATTTTGTGTTGCCATGAACACTGCCAACGCTCCACATAGCAGGTTGCTACATGTGAAGAAATCAGGAATAATTCTTTTACAATTCATATTACTTTTTTCCGTAATCTTCAGGAACCCGTTTGCGTGCGAAGTACGTGATGACGATTGTAGCTATGCAACAAGCCATAACGAGCCAGAAGAACCCTTTGTATCCAAGTGCCATTTCAATAGAACCGGCAATAAAACCGGGTAACATCATACTGAGAGCCATAAATGCGGTACAGATAGCATAGTGTGAGGTCTTGAATTCACCCTCCGAGAAGAACATCATATACAGCATATATGCGGTGAAACCGAATCCATAACCAAATTGCTCTATTGATATGGCTGTACCAACAATCCATGGATTAGAGGGCAATGCGGCACTTAAATAGACGAATGTAAAGCAGGGCAGGGTCATACATGCAGCCATCAGCCATAACGAACGTTTGAGTCCTCGCTTGGAAATATAAATACCTCCGATGATACCACCTAACAACAGGAAAATAACACCGATGGTACCGTATAACAAACCGACCATATCTGTATCCAAACCTAAACCACCTCCGATAATCTTACCATCGCGTACAATTTCATCTGTGGCATCTACTAGGAACGGCTGACAGAGTTTGATAAGAAAACCTTCCGGCAAGCGATAGAGCAACATGAACAAAATAGCCAGCAAAACACCTTTTTTGGTAAAGAATGTGGCAAAAGACTGTCCCAATTCTTTCATCTGACTATTACCTCCTCCTTCAGCAGAAACACGAGGTTTATCATTTTCTGATTTAGGCAAAGCGAAGATATGATATAGTGTAATGAGGAATAGCACAACAGCCGTTACACCCAATGTAACTTGCCATGAGAAAGGTATGTCACCGGTGCTTTTTTCAACACGTCCGGCAATGAACACCAGCACACCTTGACCGAAAACACTGGCAATGCGGTAGAACGTGGAACGAATACCAATAAATTTGGCCTGACTACTTGTGCTATGGGCTAACATGTAATAACCATCTGCAGCGATATCATGAGTGGCCGAAGCAAAAGCCGCAATGATAAATAGTACAAGAGTTAACCAGAATAGACTGACCGATGTGTCCTTGGTGGCAATGACTGCTGCATCAGGAGATGGCAGACTGATAGTTAATAGCACGCACAAAGCAGTGAGCAAAATCTGCATGCTGACTATCCACCAACGTTTGGTTTTAACAACATCCACGATAGGACTCCAAATGCCTTTTAAGAACCAAGGGAAATAGAGCAGGGTGGTGAAGAATGCCAGTTGGTCGTTGGGAACTCCCATCTTGGCAAACATCATTACCGATATGTTATTGACTAAAAAATAAGGTACGCCCTCAGCAAAGTATAGCGTGGGCACCCATACCCAGGGACTGATGGTCTTGAATAGTTTCATAACTTATATTATTTATCAATGATTTTACCTTGCATGTTGTAAATGATACCATTGCTGATGATATACATTTGACCATTTACCATAATTTTCTGCGAGAAAGATGGTTGCCTGGTCTTTATATCCTCCAATCCGGTGATATCCTCCCATCGGTTGTAGCAGAAGATGATCTCTTTGATATTCATCGTATAATCCGTGTTGGACTTGATGTTGTCAAACATAAATCGGAGTGCCTCCAATTGGATTGGGTAAATGCCTCTATCGGTAACGTCTGCCATCTTGTCAACAGAGAAAGTGAATGTGCTTTCGGTGTTGGCAGCGCACGCTTGAGCCACTTTGTAAGTTTGCTTTTTTGTGGAATTAGCCACGTAAAACATCATTTCAGCGCTGGCTACATCAGCAGAGCAAGTTATGGTAACCAATACGCTGTCTGGGCATCCATACCAACGAAAATCCATGGGCATAAGCAATTTGGCACCACGAGTAACACTAAAACGGAAAGTGGTATCCAATGAGGCAGGCGCATTCTCTTTTGTTATAGCAGTATGCGGTGCAAAAACTTTCTCTACGCTAACGCTAATCTCATCACTATTTTCACTTAATGATCCTTTTACGATGGTTCTTCCATTCTTGATAGGGTGGATGATACCTTCGCTTACGGTGGCTACGGACTCATCCTCGCTAGACCATTGCATGGCTTTGCCGCTCATCGGAAGAATCAAATTGCCGGCAATAGCTTCCACTTCGACTTCGTAGTCGGTATCCAGAACCACTGTGTCTAAGCGGAATTGCACTTTACCGTCACGGATAGAGATAGGTGTGGTAGCGCGTGTATCCCCGCAAGTGGCTACTAATAGTCCCTCGGCATTTGTTGGTGCAGCAGTGAAAGTCATCCCATTTATTGTGCCCAACGTGGCGGGTTCGCAACTGAGGACGTAGTTCTTGTAGTCGTGACTGAGCAGCAATCCCTCCTTACTCCATGCACGGATGGTGGGAGTATAACTGGCGTAACCGGGAATAGAAGCCAACGGATTCAAAAACTCCATTTTGCCGGCTTCTTGTGTGTCCGATGCAGTACTTACCACCCACAAACCCAAGATGATAGGACGTGGTGTGGATTCTGTGGTCTTGAACATGTTTTGCCCCAAAATATTCATTTGAGCGCTACCTCCACCATCATAGGAACCTGCATTAGTAGCTCCCATAGAGCGCAGAATATAGCAGCCTTCAGCAGTACTTAATCCACCGGAAGGAGCGCATTCCAACAGCCAAACACGATCGTTGGTGGCATTGGTGGCAATGATAGGACGTGGGTAATCCTGACTGTTGTATTGTTCATTATAGTTACGTTGTGTCAGTTCACCATCCACCATCACCAGAGCATTGCCGGAAACCATCTGATAAACATCGTAAGGAGTCCCTGTTTCGCGGTCCGTCAAAGCAATATTCAATGTAAAGGTGTCTCCAATGTTGAGTGCTTCAAGGAAAGTAACTCCTGCCTGAAAACCTTGCAAAGCACCCTGATTGCCTGTTAACGCCGTTCCTCCTGTGGTGTTTATGCCGGTTACTGTGCAAGTCATCTCTTTGTTGACGGTCCATTCACCAGTTACATCAAATACTACTTCTTTGCCGCATTTGCCACTCAGAGTGAAACTGCAATGTTTGTTGTATAGTGTCAAACGATCTTCCTGTGTAAAGGTGCGCTTGCGGTTGATGTCGCGTATGACCATACTATTGTCTTTGATAGTCACAGTAGCAATGCTGCGCATATCACGAGCAATACCTTTTTTGTCACGAGTGAGCACAAAATATCCGATATCTTTGGCTTCGCCATCGGCACGTCTGCCATCGCGATCCCAACTGGAAACATCGGTGGCAATCATACCATTACTCATACACCCCTGAAGAGGCATGTTTAGCTGTCCGTCGTATTCGGATGGGGCAGCGTCCACAGTTTGACCGACACACCAGAAATTGGCATTAATACCGCCAACCAGACGATGTCCGGCTGCATCTTTGCGCTTATACATATTGGCTAACGTTTCTGTGGTTGCTAACTTGTCTTTAGCCAAAATAGTCTCCAACGTGATGTAAGGATTTTTTAAATCTATATCCAACAAATACACCTGTCTTACTTTACTTCCCTTTGTCATTTGAATATGGCTATATACTGTTCCCGGACCAACCTGGTAACTCTCCATGGTATCAAGACGGGCGTTAGTACCACCCATGTCGATGACATTGGCACTTGCGGTCGTACTCACTACCGCTGCTGCGAATAGTAAAAAAATATGTCTATTCATGTTTTTTTTAATAAATTATTAATTTACTTGTGGTTACTCCTTATCAAAACTGCGACAATGGTACTG
>JAGHSR010000032.1 GCA_018065765.1 Candidatus Colicola coprequi | reverse complement strand
TAGAGGCCCTCAAACCTTTGTGCTTTGACAAGAACGCTCGGGCTAAGCACGAGGACTACTTCAACGCCTTTTTTGCCGATGAAGGGGCATGGAAACAGTACGCTTCGCTCAAGGATAAACGTCTCACCACTACTACGTATGCTCGCAATGGTAAGCAGATGGTAGAAACGGTGACTGTCACGGTCAATCGTGCCGAACTCAAACGCAAATTGCAAGAGGATGGAATAATCCCTGCACAAAATATGTATCAACTATAATGGTTAAATCATAGAGTATGAAAAAAATATCATTTGTTTGTCTATTGACAATGTTGTGGGTTTCCTGTTTGACCGTGATGGGGCAGGCACGCAAGCCCGAACTGATGGTTTTTCCATCGGAGAGCTGGTGTATCAACAATGGCTACTATACGGAAGTAACCAATATGGATTATGTGCAAAAAGTGCCTGCATACCGTGAGGCGTTGCAGTCCAATACCCAATTGAAAATGGCGATTGCCAAAATCAATGACCTATTTGCAGAGCGGCAATTCCCGCTGGAGGATTTAGAGCAGACGCTGAAAAACATAGAACAGGAACGTGCTGAGGACAACCTAACGGTGTCCAAAAACGGTAATGAGTTGGCAGAAACACCTTTGGATCAATTGTCTCGAACAGCCAAAGCTGACATCATCCTCGAACTGACATGGGAACTCAACGATCTGGGGGCAAAGCATTCTTTAACTTACATATTGGAGGCTAAAGATGCCTATACTTCCAAAACCATCGGTGCCGTCAGTGGGGTAGGCGCTCCGTCTATGTCGGCTGATGTGGCAACGCTGCTCGAAGAAGCTATTGTGGCCAATATGGATGGATTTCAGGCGCGCATCATGGACCATTTTGCTCAGATGCAAGAGATGGGACGTGAGGTAAGATTGGATATCAAAGTGTTTGACAATAACGCAGCCGGTGTGGATCTGGAAACAGAATATGGCGATGATGAACTGGTTGATATACTGAATCGCTGGATGGCACAAAATACGGTTAGTCAACGATTCTCTGTTAAGGATGCCAGTGAAACGCACATCAACTATACACAGGTTCGCATCCCTCTCTACGATGATTATGGCATCGCAATGGATGCAGCTGCATTTGCCAAAAAACTCCAAAAAGCCCTTAAAAAAGAGCCATTCCAAATTCCGTCTAAAGTTGTTACCAAAGGACTGGGACGTGCTGTGTTGATTATCGGAGAAAAATAGTAGTGTGCCTGCTATAAAGGACTCCTATAAATCAAAAATGTAGAACACCCCTAAAAAAATGTAAGTTTATGAAAAAGATAATACTTGTAGCACTTCTGCTCATGATGATTGCTCCTATCTCGTCGCTGATGGCACAAGGTGCGCAATCTACCGCTAAAACCGAGTACTTTCCTATATCGGTAATGATAGAACCTATGGTGGAACCCTTCCCGGAGACTGCCACTTTACAAGCTACTAACCAACTACTCTCTTTGCTTGCACAAAATGGTATAGCTTCCATGTCGGACAATAGCCAGTTTGTACTGACCATGTTTATGGTGCCGCAGGACAAGGATGTTTTGCCCGGTCCTCCGATGAATATCGTGGAGACGATGGAGGCGAACTTCTATATAGCTGATGTGGCGAATAAGACGGTTGTGGCAACGAGTGCACAGACCGTCAAAGGTATGGGACGTTCCGAAACACGTGCCTATATGGACGCACTCAAGCACCTCAAGCTGAATACACCGGCTATGAAACAGTTTGTTGAGGACGGCAAACGAAAAATCATCGCATATTACGACAACGAAGCACCTACCATCATCCAGCGTGCTTTGGTTCTGAGCGAAGCGCATAGCTATGAAGAGGCATTATTCATGCTGATGACTATCCCATCGCAATGCAAGCATTATCAGCAGGCTCTCTCTTCCGGATTGAGCGTATTCAAGGCCATGCAAGACTATACATGCGTACAAAACTTGCAACAAGCACGTATGTTGTGGGCTGCTGAGCAAAATGCTACGGGAGCAACCAAAGCCGGTGAGTACCTGGCACAAATATATCCGGATGCTGCATGCTATGGAGATGCTATGAAACTATATAGCGAAATCAAAGGCAAAGTGCTGGATGACTGGAAATTTGAGATGAAGAAATACCAGGATGGTGTCAATCTGGAGGCTCAGCGTATTGAGGCAGCTCGCGCTGTAGGTGTGGCTTATGGGCAACATCAACAACAGCAAACCACCAATATCGGTTTCCTGCGATAAATGAATTAAGTATGTCACGTAGATTAGTAGTTTTTATATTGTTGCTTGCGCCATGTTCCCTGCTGATGGCGCAAGGGGTTGCTACCGACTATAGACGTAGTTCGTTAACCACGATGTTGGTCTATCACCCCGAAGATGAGTTTGGTATCAATATCTATTGTGCTTTTGATTCCATTCCCATGCCCGACAAATACGACGAGCACAATGTGGGAGTACGTGTGATTAACGATAGTCTGATTACGGGCGTTCGCCCTGGCAAGGTGGGGTTGTATAAGGCCAAATATGGGCATGTACTATCTGCATCGGAAATCAAGGCGAATGCGCTCCATTTGGAGCATATGCTCAATCAAGCACAAATAGGTCGTGCTATGGTGGCTCGATGGTTTAACCTGCAGGGCGACTCTGTGGACAATGCAACTTTCAATACCTCTCTCATACAGCAGCGAGGACAGTACAATGCGTCCGATGTGGATGTGGCAGTCGCCATGCAGACTGTTCGTGGCGTATCGGCTTTGTCGGACGCCGGAGAGGAGCTGATAGGACAGACTTATGTGTTGGTGAATGACATCACCTATGTCACGGCAGAAGAGGAAGCGAGAGCGGCCAAAATCAGTATGCAAGTCATCGGTGGATTGTTTGATGCTTTTGTAGGAGGTAATGTGGGAAGTAAATTGGCTAACACCACCGGTGCTATAGCAGATAGTTTTACGGGGTTCAATGTCAAGACACACAGCTACTTGTTTCAGCTGATTTGGAATGACAGTATTGCCAATCATTTCTATCGCAACCACTATACGGCTATTCCCAATAGAGAGAAAATTGAGGCTTTTCTGAGCGACACAAACTCTTTTCGTATCCGCTATGTGGCGCACGAGTATGAGTATGACAAAAAGAGTGTTCTCAAGGGCAAATACGAACGTTCCGAATTGGTTAAAACCATTTGTGCCCGCTCAATGGATAAGAACATCGTGGCTTTGGGCAAACAGTATGAGGACTTCAAAGTCAAGACACCTGTCTTCTCTGTGTTGGAGGACAAGGGTCGCATCGTGGGGTATGCCGCTAAGATTGGTCTGAAAGAGGGGGTACAGGAATCCAGTAAGTTTCAGGTAGTGCAGCGTGTGTATCATGCCGACACGCAAAGCACGACATACAAGTACATTGCTACAGTGCAACCTGTCAAGAAGATGATATGGGACAATCGTTACAATGCCGTCTTGGAGCAGGCTGAGGGTGCCGAGTTGAACTACACGACTTTTCGCAAAGTAGCGGGAGGGGAGATCCTGCCGGGCATGTTGTTGGTTGAGGGGAAATTCAGCAAAGTGGAACAAGCTAAATAAAGGCAGGTTCGCACCAAGTTCGCACCAAAGAAACGTTTTGTAAAAAATCTTAAAAATCCATTTGCACATTCCAAAAAAATGTAGTACCTTTGCGCCGTTTTAGAGATTTCTCCAACTTTAGTTGGAAATACCCGAACATAAGACAGTAAACAGCTAAGACACACTACAGCTTATGTACAAATTCGCTGACATATTTCATCGTTATGTTATATCCTGCACCTTGCCGCACAGCGGTGGGGTGCGGGTTGTTTTGTTTGATAGAAACGCTACTAACCGATTGAACTATTACAACTCTATCTATCTAACCATCTAGATAAAAAACCAACCACGCACCGCAAACCAATATTATGGCAAAAGATAAAGACATATTGAGAAATGAAATCATCAATGAGCAATCGTTGAAGGATTGTATCTATACGATTCGGGGACAGCAAGTGATGTTGGACTTGGATTTGGCTGCGATATATGGGTATAGTACCAGTGATTTTAATCGTCAAGTCAAAAACAATATTGAGAAATTCCCAGAAGACTTTTACTTCCAACTTACTGAAATAGAGACCAATACAATCTTGATATGCAAAAATTCCACTTCAAGTTGGGGCGGTATCCGTAAAAAACTACATGCCTTTACGGAGCAAGGGATATATATGCTGATGACGGTATTGAGGGGACCGATTGCTACGCGGCAAAGTATTGCATTGGTTCGTTTATTTAAGCAAATGAAGGATTATATTGTTGAGAATCAAGGGGTGCTTGGTCAGCGTGAATTCTTACAATTGTCTTTGCAGACAAGTGATAATATGCGGGACATTATGGAGGTGAAACAGTCATTGGCTGAGATTGATAATAGGGTGGCACAGGTGGTAGATACGCTTGGTGAGGTAGTGACACGTTCGGAGTTATCGGATATTATGTTGGATTTTAGCAAGCCGTTGGTGAAATATGGTTGGCTTATTCTCAATGGTCAACCTGTGGAATCGGATTTGGCTTATCAGCAGATTTATTCTCAAGCCCATGAAAGCATCATTATGATAGACGATTATATTGGTTTGAAGAGTTTGTCGTTGATGCACTACGCGCCGAATGATGTTAAGGTGGTGGTAATATCTGACAATGTAGGTCATTATTTACATCAGTTTGAGGTGGATGATATTCAGCGCGAGTATCCTGATAGGTCGTTTGTTTATAAGGTATCCAATGGTATTTTCCATGACCGATATATTGTGACGGATTATAATACACCCAATGAAAAGATATACCATTGTGGCGCCTCCTCCAAAGATGGAGGGAATAGAGTAACGACGATGACTCTTGTAAAAGAAGCCTCCATCTATCATTCGTTGATTGACCAAGCAATGCAGAATGATTTACTGATTCTAAACTAGTCAACTCTCAACTATATACCTATTAAACTATATACCTATTAAACTAGTATCCTAGGCAACTAAAAAACACACCCTCAATCGAAAAATCCAACCGTGCATCGTGCATTGTGCATCGTGAACCAACCACACAAAAATATCAACTGTTTTCCCGACGGTCGACCGATACTTGACCGACACTTGACCGACACTTGACCGACACTTGACAGAGCCATACTACCATCTCTTACCTACCTTTACAAGAATAGCGGAAGCGGTCTAGATTCTCTAGGATATCTCAACAGTCTATAAAGAAAGCCAACCAACGAATAACTAAAAAATAACCAAATATGAACTCCTTCTTTCAAACCATCATGAACCCCAAAACCATCGTGCATCGTGCATCGTGCACCGTGCACCCCAAAAATCCAACCGTGCATCGTGCATTGTGCATTGT
>JAGHSR010000097.1 GCA_018065765.1 Candidatus Colicola coprequi | reverse complement strand
TTTATAAACCATGCTTCAACGAATACAGACTGTTTATCTTTTCTTGATAGTGTTTTTAGGCATCTATCTGTGCTTTGTACCCGTATTACAGTTCACGACCCCCGAAGAGGTAGGTATCCAACGTATGTTTGAGTTGGGTGCTCAAGGGCTGCAAGAGGTGTGCAACCTACAGGATGGAAATTTCAACGAAGACGCGGATGCCTCCTACGAACTGAAAGGTACTTGGGGACTGATGGTTACGCCCTTGTTGATGGCATTCTTGGCTTTGGTGAATATCTTCCTGTTTAAGAAACGGATTCTTCAGGCTCGAATTAACATCTTTTTGGCTGTTTTGTGTTTGGGCTATTACGCCATGTTGTTTATGTACGTATGGTTCGCTACCCGCCAAATGGGAGTGGAGTGGCACTTGTATTTTTGGTCGTGCTTACCTTTGATATGTTTTGTACTTACGTTGATGGCAACTCGCCGCATACTCAAGGACGAAGCCTTGGTACGTGCTGCTGACCGAATCCGCTAAACATGAGATTCTTATTATGGAACAACAAATAGATACTAAATTTTGGAATACGGTCATCACGCCCAAAGACAAACTTCTTACTATTGACTGGAAGGAGGTTTGGCGATACAGGGATATGTATTGGCTCTTTGTGATGCGCTCGTTCCGAACTGCTTACAAACAGACAATCTTGGGGCCGCTGTGGTTCCTCATCACTCCCGTGATGTCGGTGATTGTGTATGTCGCTGTCTTTGGCGGCGTGGCAAACATTCCGACAGATGGTGTACCTGCGGTGCTCTTTTATCTGCTTGGTATTTCCGTTTGGGGATATTTTTCGTCGTGCTTGAGCAGTACCAGCAATTCGTTTGTGTCGAATGCCGACATCTTCGGCAAGGTATATTTCCCACGTATCATTATGCCTTTTGTCGCAGTTACGGTCAATGTGTTGAGTTTTGCCATTCAGTTGGCCATCTTCTTTGCTTTCTATGCCTATTATGCTTGCACGAACGGATTGGGAGAAGCCACTATCCATTGGCACATCTTGCTGTTTCCGGTGCTGATGTTGATTCTTGCTATGATGGCGGTAGGCTTTGGTATGATGATTTCTTCGGTGACGACTAAATATCGCGATATTCAGATTGTGTTTGGCAAGATTATCTCACTGTGGGTTTATATCACGCCGGTCATTTATCCGCTTTCGATGATTACCAATCCTAAGTTGTATCTTGCCATGTCACTTAATCCGGTTACGCCTATCGTAGAGGCCATTCGTTACTCATTGTTGGGGGTAGGGCAGTTCTCATGGTGGTGGCTGCTATACTCCGTCTTGATGACTGCCATCTTGCTGGTGATAGGTCTGGCTCTATTCAACAAAGTACAGAAGTCGTTCATGGATACGGTGTAAATAGGTAAGACTGCTTCGCTATAGGAGGTAGGAGTTGTTTAAAGAGTTTAAGTTATGCAACAGACATATTTTAATACTATCATAGATCCGCATTCGCGGCAGCGCGGTTTGGAATTGCGTGAAGTGTGGCAGAAACGCTATCTGCTGTGGCTTTTTGTCAAACGAGACATCATCGTGCAGTTTAAACAAACCGTCTTCGGTATGGGGTGGTACTTTATCTCTCCTTTGTTTTCGACATTGATTTATATCGTTATCTTCGGTCGCATTGCGGGTATTCCTACGGATGACGTCCCACAGCCTATTTTCTATCTGTCCGGTATCTGCTTGTGGGAATATTTCTCCACGTGTTTGAGTGAGGTCAGCACCACGTTTTCTGCCAATGCCGCTTTGTTTGGCAAAGTGTATTTCCCACGCTTGGTAGCTCCTATTTCCAAGGTGACATCCAAACTCTTTCGCTTTGCGATACAGTTATCAACTTTTGTGATAGTCTATCTGTTTTTTGTGATTTTCAAGGGGGTACATCTTTGCCCCAATATCCATCTATTGCTCTTCCCTGTACTGGTACTGATAATACAATTACTCAGTATGGGATTAGGTTTGATGGTGTCATCCATGACGACCAAGTACAAAGATTTGGTCAATTTCTTCCCGACGTTCATCAGCCTATGGATGTACGCCACACCGGTGGTGTATCCCTTGTCGTTTGTCACCAATCCCACTTTGCACCAACTCATGCTCATCAATCCCATGACGGCGGTGATAGAGACGTTCAAGTTTGGAGCTTACGGAGCAGGAACTTTCTCTTGGACATCCTTGGCATATAGTGCAGGATGTGCACTCGTTTTGTTCTTGGTAGGAGTACACATGTTCAATCGTAAACAGAAGTTCTTTATTGATACTATTTAGTCGTAACTGTCTGTAGCTTTTGAGCAGTCAACCTTAGTGATACCTTAGTGATACTTTAGTGATACTCAAGTTTGTCTGCCGTTTTGTCGCTGATGTTCTGATTTTAACGATGAGGAATATTTTTATACCAAGAAAATTTTGTGCATATCAAAATTATTCTATACCTTTGCAACAAAATAATAACGAAATCAAATTATCGCCTATGAAATAAAACAAGCAAGAAAAATGCACAATAGATAAAATCATGAGCACTCTTTCTCACCATAAAATCGGTATCCGCTTCTTTGAGGATCGCGAAGTTCGCGCTATTTGGTCGGACGAACAGCCCAAATGGTTCTTCTCCGTGTTGGATA
>JAGHSR010000132.1 GCA_018065765.1 Candidatus Colicola coprequi | reverse complement strand
GTATATATATATTGTCTATCAGTATTTGATAGCTCTTCCCATCTTTGTAGTAATTACTATCTTTGTGGCATTGACCACTTTGCTATGTGCCCATTGGAAAGACGCAATGTGGTTGTATAAATTGCAAGCATGGTGGTCAAGAAGTTTCTACTATTTACTCTTTATCCCTGTTACCGTGACAGGAATAGAGAACGTGAAACACAATCAGTCGTATGTGTTTGTGAGCAACCATCAATCTATAATGGATATTTTTATTATCTACGGCTGGTTGCCCAATCGTTTCAAATGGCTGATGAAAAAAGAATTGCGAAAGATTCCTCTTGTAGGAGCTGCTTGTGCTGCCGCCGGGCATATATTTGTCGATCGCACTCATCCTCGTGCTGCCATGATGAGTATCATGGATGTGGAAAAAGAATTAGTGGATGGTATTTCTACTGTCATTTTCCCGGAGGGTACTCGTACGCGCACCGGCGAGATAGGTCCCTTTAAACGTGGTGCTTTTCAGATTGCATGGGATTTGAAACTGCCCGTTGTGCCTATTACTTTGAAAGGATGTTTCGCAAATATGCCATACGGTAAGACTTATGTTTTACACAACAGCCCGGTTAGTATGCATATAGGTGAACCTATCGATTTAAATCGTTTCGATGATGCACAACATGCCATCGATGCTGTTCGTCAGGCAGTAGTTAATGGCTGAGTATATTGTAAATTTAATTATGCGAATTAGTAAGATGAAAACTAAAATATGGGTTGTGGCGCTCATGATAGTATACAGCGTCACTCTTGAGGCAGCAAGTGAGTCCGTGGATATTTTCTTTAAAAACCCGGCTACTCAATTTGCCAATATTGGTATCTATGTTAAGAACCTAACCACAGGTGAGGAAATTGATTCGTATCGTCGGTACAATGTGATTCCACCTGCATCAACGATGAAACTATTGACCACAGCCACAGCATTGGAGGTTTTTGGTTCGGATTATCAATTTACCACTGTTTTGGAATATTCCGGAAAAATAGAAAAGGGAGTCTTGTATGGAGACTTGTATATACGTGGTGGTGGAGATCCTATGTTAGGATGTTTGGATGATGGTCAAGCATTTCTTGAAACATGGGTAAATGCCATCAAGGCAGCAGGGATACAACAAATAGAAGGCCAAGTCAAAGCGGATCTGTCATTGTTTGATGGTGATGCTTTGAATCCCGGTTGGCTATGGGAAGATGCGGGCAATTACTATGCTCCCGGAATTTTTTCGTTGGCGTACATGGACAATACTATGAATGTACAACTTAAGAGTGGAGCCATAGGTTCTGTGGCTACCGTTATTAAGACGATTCCCGAAATCCCGGACTTAGAATTTGAGAGTCATATTCGTTGCACAGAGATTGACTACGACGGAGCTTATGTTCATGGCGAACCCTATTACAATCGCAGGTATTTAACGGGAAGTATCCCCAGCAATCTTGGTGTGTTTGGGGTGAGAGGTGATATCCCTAATCCGGGATTGTTGTTGGCTCAGCACCTAACGCACAATCTCAAAGCGAGTGGCGTGTTAGTCAGTTCACCGGCAGGTTACATAACAGAGAAAGATAAAGTTCGTCGGACATTGGTGTATGAGCACAAATCCAAACCATTGAAAGATATTGTTATCCCTACCAATATTCATAGTGTCAATCTGTATGCAGAGATGGTTTTCCGCTATTTGGCGACTCGAATTTCTACACCTTGTACGGTACACAATTCAGAGATGTTTATGCGCAATTTTTGGAAGAACCACGGTGTGGATATACATGGGACATGTATTAAAGATGGATGTGGATTGGCTCCACAGGATGCTATCAGTCCGGATGCTTTTGTGCAATTGCTTTCGTATATGCATAGTTCATCAGAGCATGATGCCTTCTATCAATCGTTGCCGGTGAGTGGTGAGAGTGGAACACTACGAATGATGTTAGCAAATACCGAGCTGCACGGTCGAGTTCATGCGAAGAGTGGAACTATTTCCGGAACGCGGAACTATGTGGGATATATTGAGACCAAGAAGGGTGATACATGGGCTTTTGCCGTGATGGTGAACTCCTCTAATGCTCGTGCCCGTCAAATTCAGTGTGTGATAGAGCAGTATCTATTGGATGTATATCGAAGAAATCAATAGCACCAACTCGTATCTCAAACAATGGATGCAAACAGGGGCGTTACCTAAGCCTTTGTCGCACGAAGTGTTACCCTACATACGTGCCGGATACCAGACAGCAGGACGGGGGCAACAGGGCAACGGATGGGAGAGCGAGAGGGACATGAACCTGACTTGTTCCATGCTGATTCGTAATACAGGGCTTGGTGCTGATGAACAGTGGTTAATCAGTATGATGGTTTCTGTGGCTGTGTGCGAAGTGATAGATGGGTATTTGAGTGCAAAAGAGCGACAACAACTTACCATCAAATGGCCTAATGATATCTATTTTGGTGATTATAAATTGGCAGGCATATTGATTGAGCACTCGTTGATGGGTAAGCAGATCGAGTATTCAATCGTGGGGGTAGGGCTAAATGTCAATCAGAAGCAGTTTGTCTCAGCCCCTAATCCCATTTCTCTCAGTCAAATCACAGGAAAAACATTGGATTTGCAAACCGTGATGGATTCCATGGTAGCCGTCACCTATACCAAAATAGGAGAGCTGAGAAACACGACTATCCTTCGGCAAGAGTATTTAAGCCGTCTATATCGTCGTGAAGGGTTTCATCCATTCGTAGAGCGTGAAGTGAGTGTAGCGCCTACTATGAACGAGACGAAACGGGTGATTGATAGTTTTGACGCCGAAATCAAAACAATCACTCCGCAAGGGCAACTGGTGTTGCTGTTGCGGAGTGGAGAAGAACGAACGTATCATTTCAAACAGATACGTTACGTAATTGAGTAGTGTCTTAGCGAACGCGCTCGCAGTAGCTACCATCTCGGGTATCTACGCGGATAATTTCTCCTTCGTTAATAAACAGAGGAACACGAATCTCAGCGCCTGTTTCCAGCGTGGCAGGTTTGAGTGTGTTGGTAGCGGTGTCGCCCTTCAAGCCGGGTTCGGTGTATGCAATAGCCAATTCCACCTTGGTAGGCAACTCTGCAAAGAGAATGGTTTCGGTGGAAGCATCAGAAACAACTTCACAAACAAAACCCTCTTTCAGAAAATCAACACCGGTGATGAGATCGTGAGCAATTGGAATTTGCTCGAAGGTCTCTTGATTCATAAAGATGTAGTCCTCACCATCCTTGTAGAGATATTGGAACGGACGACGTTCTACGCGAACATCTTCCAATTTCTCGGAGATATCGAAGCGGCGTTCTAAAACACGACCATCCACAACATCTTTCATTTTAACACGCATAAAAGTGTTACCTTTACCCGGCTTAACATGCAGGAACTCGATAACGAAGTACAGACGACCATCCAAACGGATGCATACGCCATTCTTAATGTCTTGTGAGTTAATCATACTATCGCAAATTATGTTAATTAATCGTAAGTCTAAATCTTTTTGCCTGCAAAGGTATATTTTTTTTTCGAATTACGCAAAAATATTTGCACAATTACGTGTTTTTTACTACTTTTGCACGCTGAAATTTTAAACTTATGTTCGATTTCTTAGGAGAACTTGATTTTTGGGAAGTAATCAGTTCGTTTGTTTTCTTGATTGCAATTATCGATCCATTCGGCAATATCCCGGTTACGATTAACATGGAGAAACGTGGTATAAAAATTAATGCCGAACGGGTTTGCCTAGCTGCGATAATTATTTTGATTGTTTTCCTATTTTTAGGCGAATGGGTGCTCAAACTCTTTGATGTGAAGATTGAGTATTTCGCCATCGCCGGTGGCTTTATCATCTTCCTCATGGCGTTAGAAATGATATTGGATGTGCGTATTTTCCAAAATGAAACGCTTGAGGGAGAGGGATCAGTCGTCCCGTTGGCTTTCCCTATGTATGCCGGACCGGGTGCCTTCACTGCCTTATTATCCATCACCGCCGAGTATTCAGTACTTAGCCTCTTGGTTAGTATCAATATTTGTATGCTGGTTCTGTGGGGTGTGCTCAAAGGTACTCACTGGTTGATAAAATACATGGGACGGACATCCCTCTATATTGTTCGTAAGTTCTTTGGCATTATCGAATTGGCCATTTCGGTTAAGTTGATGTTTGGTAATCTTGCCCTTGTCTTCTGATGATATTATTGTTATAGCCAAGCAGGTGGGGTTGGATGATGTAGCGATTGTGGCACCTTGCCGATTGAACGAGGATGCTCGTTTTATGGACGATTGGGTGTCTCGTGGTTTGCATGGGCAGATGACTTATTTAGAACGCAATCGTGAAAAACGATATGACCCACGAGAGTTGGTGGACGATTGCCGGACTATGGTAATAGGCTTGTTGACTTATGAACACTCCGGACACGATTATCATCGAGCTGTAAAGAGCAAACTGTATGATTTATATGGTAAGTTGGCAGAATATCACCCAGAACTTTTGGATGGGAAACAACGTATATTCTGTGATTCGGCTCCCGTTCTGGAACGTCGTTGGGCAGAAATAGCAGGTTTGGGAACAATAGCCAAAAATCACCAACTTGTTCATCGAACATTGGGTAGTTGGGTGCATATTGGGGAACTAATGCTTCCTTTGGCATTAGCAGAGAGAAAAGCCGATGGCGCTATCCATCAGTTGCCGTGCTCGTCTTGTTCGCTCTGCGAAGATGCATGTCCGGGCAAAGCTCTATCCGGTGAATGGAATGCAACCCGTTGTGTCGCGTATGTGACGCATAAATGTATAGTATGTCAGCAAGTATGTCCTCTTAATAATCACGTAATATGAAAATCGCATTTGCATCGGATCATGCCGGTTACAATCTCAAGCAGGTGGTCATGGAGCACCTTGCTCAAAAAGGTTTTGTTGTCAAGGATTATGGTTGCTACTCCACCGAGAGTTGCGACTACCCAGACTATGCTCATCCTATGGCTACCGCTGTTGAGCAAGGGGAAGCGGATTATGGAATAGCCATCTGCTCTACCGGTAATGGCATCACCATGACTGCCAACCACCATCAAGGTATTCGCGCTGCTCTCTGTTGGGATATTCGTTTGGCTGAGTTGGCTCGTCAGCACAACAACGCCAATGTGTTAGGACTGCCTGCTAATTTCATTACACCCGAATTGGCTTTGCAAGTGGTGAACACATTCCTAACAACAGACTTCGAGGGAGGTCGTCATGCTCGCCGTGTGGGTAAGATTGCTTGCCAATAGAACGAAAAATTTGCTTCAGGCAGAATTCAACTACGCATTATCCTATTGGGGGATTATGCGTTTTACGCATTTGCCCACTTTTGTGAGTGTGGAACCTGCTAACTTCTGTCAACTGCATTGTCCTGAATGTCCGGTGGGTATGTGTTCCCATGAGGACAAAGAGAACAAACTGCTCACCATCGAGCAGTTTAGACATATATTGGACGCTGTGCAGAATCATGTGCATACCATACAGTTCTATTTTCAAGGCGAACCTTTGCTTAATCACGACTTAGCTAAGATGATTCGCATGGCGCATGATGTTGGGCTATATACTATCGTGAGCACCAATGCGCAGAACCTTACCGCTAAATTGGCTAAGGAGTTGGTGTATGCCGGTCTAAGCCGAATCATTGTGAGTATGGATGGTTTGAGCGAAGAGAGTTATGGAGCCTATCGTATCGGTGGCAACTTGCACAAGACCCTGAGTGGGTTGGGGTATCTAAAAACGGCAAAATTGGAATCCGGTGCCCATATTCATATCGAATTGCAATGTCTCAAACTGCGAACCAACGAACATGAATGGCCACTGCTGAAGCGTTCGTATAAAAAAATGGGGGCTGACTCTCTCACATTGAAAACGGCTCAATTTTATGATATCCGGCAGGGTAACCCGCTGATGCCATCTTCTACACGCGATTCGCGGTACTATTGCGATGATAATGACGTGTGGCATGTCAAAAGGCGAGTAGGACACGTATGTCGCCGAGTGTATATGGGAATAGTCGTGGATGTGGATGGCAATGTGCGACCATGCTGCTTTGATAAGGGAGGAAAATATATTTTGGGAAATCTATTGACGCAATCCCTCACAGAAATATGGAATAGTGACCGCGCCAAACATTTCCGCGAGGCTGTTCTCCATCACAGAAAATCCATCGATATTTGTCAAAACTGTACTGAATAATGAAAAAATCATGTATCTTAATGCTCGTAGCTATCATGGCGACGGCTTGCCAGCAAAAGCAGACGCTTCCGCGTCAGTTCAATGTTTCTTTGGAACCCCATTTTGATTCCGTCTTCTTGAACGTGAATGGTGTTACTGCCTCAGACCTACATAGTTTAATGGTGGTGCAAGATGGCAAAGTTATATACGAAAAGTATGGTGTAGGGTGCCGTCCGGATGACTTGCATATCATGTGGTCAGCAACCAAGACTTTTACGGCTCTTGCTGCCGGATTTGCATGGCAGGATAGTTTGTTGGACTTGAACGCGCGTCTCATTGATTATCTTGACCCTGAACAACTGCCTGACTCAATGTCTGCTGAGTTACAGCAAGTCACTATTTATCATTTGCTGACGATGGCATCGGGCTGGGAAGCGGATATGATTACCAACCGCATTCGGGGTCATGAGCAGTTCAATACCATTCAGGAGATTTTGCATCATCCTTTCCGGGATGTACCCGGTCATCAGTGGCGCTACAACAATATCGACTCATACATGTTAGGTGTAGCTATTGCTCAAGTGACTGGTATGCCGATGGAGGATTACCTCAACCAGAAACTGTTCACACCCTTAGGCATCGATGACTACTATTACCAAAAGGATTCTGAGGGATACAACACCGCAGCTTTCGGTTTGTATCTAACAACTGAGTCGTTGGCTAAAGTGGGTATGTTGATGTTGCAAAAAGGGGAATGGCAGGGTAAGCGACTGCTCAGTGAAGAATGGCTATCTATGGCTATGCAGCCGCACACATGGCAACTCCGGCCGGATACAACACAAACCCCAACTGATTGGCAGTCGGGGTATGGGTTCCAAATGTGGATGTGTCGTCAGAGCGGTGTGGTTCGTATGGATGGACAATGGGGACAGTATGCCATCATTGTTCCCGATAAGAACGCCGTTGTGGCTATGACCACCATCTGTACGGATCGTAACGTGCAGATGGAGGCCTTTTGGAAATACATCTATCCTAATCTTTAATTAACGCAGGGCAGATTGCTGTAGTCGCGACTATAGCGCAGATGCTGTTCTACATAACCTTCGGTGAAGTCAATCTTAACATCCGTGATATTGCCGTCCTTGTCGGTGACAGGGGTGTAAATAGGATTGACAAATCCTTTGTAAGGAGCGAGGTCGAGTGCTTTGTAACGCTCCAAAATCTCAGCATGCAGCACAGGATCCACCTTCACTGCGTAGGTCTCTACCATCTCTTTGGCAGCGGCATAGTCACCCTCAGAAGTGATACGTTGAATCTCGCGCAGCAGTTCACCTACCAAGCGGCGAACACCTGCATAGTCATTGATTTGCAGATAGTGTTTGCCATCGCGTTCAATGATTTCCATCTCTTTGTTGGCAGCGTGCTGATAAACCCAGTTAGCGATGAGTTGACGATTGCGCATGTGAGCTTCCTCAATGTCTTTGCCGGGTTCAATGCGAACCAGTTGAGTCATTAGTCCGTTCATCATCTGTTGATAGTATGCAGCTTTACCGGCTTCGGTGTTAGGCAGCAAACCTATTTCTACCAGTTTTTCATCAGCGAGATAATAGAGTGCAAATAAGTCGGCACGAGCTTCCTCAATGGTGGAAGCGTGTTCTTTGAGCGCGTCTTTGCTTACTCCCGGCATCAGTTTACCGCTACCATGTCCCACGCATTCGTGCAGGTCGGTATGCAGGTCGCCACATACGGCACCGTATTTCTCATACAATTGGCGGGTTGCATCATCTATCATGAACTCTTCGTTAAATCCGTTACCTTTGGCAGCCTCGTTGTACGCTTTTACGAGGTTATCTATGGTTACCGACTTGCTACCATACTCTTTGCGAATCCAGTTCGCGTTGGGCAGGTTGATGCCGATAGGTGTAGCAGGGTAGCAGTCGCCTGCTAAGATAGCAGCTGTGATCACCTTAGCGGAAACACCCTTCACTTCCTCTTTCTTGTATTGAGGATCGGTAGTGGAGTGATCTTCAAACCATTGAGCGTTTTCTGATATGATTTGTGTGCGGCGGGTAGCTTCCATATCCTTGAAGTTAACCAATGATTCCCATGTTCCGGTAATACCTAATGGGTCGGAATAGGTCTCTGTGAAGCCGTTCACGTAATCAACGCGGCTTTCGAGGTCCTTAACCCACGCAATGCAGTATTCGTTGAACGCGCGCAGATCACCTGTTTTGTTGAACTCTATCATGCGCTCGATGGCTGCGGCTTGCTGTTCGTTTTCGGCTACACTAAGGGCTTTTTCCAACCAATAAACCACTTTCTCCAATGCAGGACCATACAGCCCGCCTACTTTATAAACACGTTCTACGATCTCGTCATTCTCTTTTATCAACTGGCTATTAAGCCCTATCCACAGGGGTTCAGCACTGTTGTCTTTGTGAGCAGCATACCATGCTTCTGCTTCGGCTTGGGTGACACCTTCGCCGTAATAGTTACCTGCTGATTCTGCTACAAGGTCCTCTCCGGATTGACACATGCGTTTAGCCATCACTTGCGGGTCAAAAATGACGGGAAGGATGCAGTCGCAGTACTTGACATTGGCTTGTTTGCAAGCGTCAACAAACCACTCTTGTGTAAATTCCGGCAAGAACTTATCTTCCGAATAGTGGTGATGAATGCCGTTGGAGAACCATACGCGTTTAAGGTATTTCTCCATGAGAATAGCGTTTTCATCTCCGGCTTTGAGTTGTTTTTGCAACCACTCAGAGGTGTATAGTGCCTCCAAGGTACGACGGATGCGCAAGTTGTAACGGCCATTCTGGTCGTATAAAATGTCACGTCCTTGCAGGGCTGCTTCTGTTAGGTAATAAATGAGGGTTTTCTGTTGAAGAGTCAGTTCATCGAAACCGGGCACTTGATAGCGCAAGATTTCCAAATCATAAAATTTGTCCACGTTGTACGAAAATTCTTGTTGCTGTTCTTTGTGGCAACTGCATAGTGCAACGGCTGCCACTCCAATAAATAAAAATGTTTTTTTCATGATATAAATGTTGATTTGTTAATGGGCATTCTTAGAACACCCCTTTGGTATTAGTAGCGTTCTAAAACGGTCTGCACCAATTCTTTGATACGCGGTTTGTAGTCGGTATTAGCGGCTTCTGCTTTGCGTTGAGCGATGACACAGCAAACGGTCATAGCCTTGTGCCCCATGTGCAGAGCTAAGCCGGCAATGCAGGAACCTTCCATCTCGTAGTTGGTGATACGTTGTCCCTCGTATCGAAAATCGCTGATGCGTTCGTTGATATCTGGCACTGCCACATCCACACGCAAAACACGTCCTTGCGGACCATAGAACCCATTGGCTGCAATGGTGCAACCACGAATCATGTCATCACCAGCAATACGGTTCACCAGTTCTTCATTGGCGGCTACCACGTAGGGGACGGCTGCTTTGGCGGGATAATGGATATAGTCCACAAGAGCTTTTTCGAAGCCAAGGTCCACTACCTGATCGCGATTGTGGTAGAAAGCAAGCACACCATCAAACCCAATGGATTTTTGGCTGACAAGGAAAGCTCCCAACGGAATGTCTTCTTGCATACCACCACAAGTGCCGATGCGAATGATTTCCAGTTGACGATGAATGGGCTTTTCGGTGCGAGTGGCAAAATCAATATTAGCCAAAGCGTCTATCTCGTTCATCACGATATCGCAGTTGTCCGTTCCAATGCCGGTAGAGATACAGGAGATACGTTTGCCCTTGTAAGTACCGGTGATCGTATGGAACTCGCGACTCTGTATATCACATTCGATACTGTCTTTGTCAAAAAAAGATGCTACCATGTTTACCCTGTCTTGGTCACCAACAAGGATGATCTTGTCAGCCAAAAACTCGGGCTTGAGGTGCAGATGGAAGACGCTACCATCCGCATTGATTATCAATTGACTTGCAGGGAATGTTTTCATGCTTCTCCTCCTCCAAAGGACATAGGAATTGTACTTCCGGGGGCAGGGGTGCCATTGATCTTGATAGTGCCAAATTGTTTCTCATATTTAGCCAAATTGTCTTGCAAGGCAAACAACAATTTCTTGGCATGTTCAGGAGTCAGAATAATACGTGATTTGACGTTAGCCTCCTTCACACCGGGCATCATACGGATGAAATCCACTATAAATTCTGAGGATGAATGGGCTATTACAGCCAAGTTGGCATAAGTGCCTTCTGCCACTTCGGGCGAGAGGTTAATGTTTAGTTTTTGTTCTTCCATAATCTTAAATCACCACTTATTTTGTGGGTGAAAACGTTTGGTTAATAATATATATAAGGTTATTAAAGGCAACACTATGTCCAACCACAAACCTCGTATGCCCACTTTGGCTACGCCCAATCTGTTGGCTGAAATATTGAGGACCAACGCTTGAATAATCCATTTGATAAACCACATCCCCCCAGCAATCATCCATACTATCTGGTCGGAACTCACTACCGCTATCGTTATAATCAATGCATAAAACACAGCGCGCATGACAGGTTCTATGCCGATACGCAGTTGTGACCGATGATTATAAAGGTGCGAGACACTCAAGTGTCGGCGTTTTTGGTGAATCCACTCTTGCCAACTCCCTTTTGGCTCTGACCAGGTCACGCTATCGGGGGTGGTAACTACTGCTATATTGGTGCGATTGGCAACACGATTTACCACCAAATCGTCGTCACCTGCACATTCGTTGATTAGACCCGTGAAACCGCCCGAATTGAGAAACGTTGACTTGAGATATGCCAAATTGCGTCCTACTCCCATGTATGCCTTGCCGGCACGAGCCATGCCTATGAACTGCAATCCGTTGAATAGAGTGTCGTACTGTATGAGACGATTGATGACTTTCTTCTCCACAAAGTATGCACCAAAACCCAATACCAACTGCTTACCTTCGCCAAATCCACTCATCATCTGCTTAATCCATTGATTGGATGCAGGACAACAGTCGGCATCGGTTAACAGCAAATGCTCATAGCGAGCCGACTTGATGGCAAGCGATAGGGCTAATTTCTTGCTGCTACACACACGTGCTCCCACGGGAACAAAAGTGGAGCGAAAATGACTATAACGTTTGGCATACTCACCCAATACAATGGGGGTCTCATCTTCGCTGCCATCGTTCACTACAATCACTTCGTATTCCGGATAATCCTGCTCAACCAAGGCTTGCAGATAGTCTCGAAGCAGATAAGCTTCGTTTTTGGCACAAACAATCACCGTTACCGGAGGATATGCTTCTGAAGTGTGGCGCTCGGAGTAGAGCCAAAGATAACGAAAATAATAGTATATCTCATATACCAATACTAAAACCAATGCCCCTATAAGGGCAAACTCTGTGGTCGATATGTTTTGCAAATAAACTGCCACTTTCTGCCAATTAAGCCGCAAAGTTACAAGATTTTTTGTACATATACAAATTTATTTGTAATTTTGCAGCGTTTTTATGGCGAATACGTTTGGCGATAAATGGACGTTTACCTCGTTTGGGGAATCACACGGTCGAGCTATCGGCGGTGTGATAGATGGTGTCCCTGCCGGATTACAGATAGATTTCGACCTTATCCGTCGAGAGTTGCTTCGTCGTTCCGGCAAGGAGCAAATAGGAGTCTCTCCACGTCCTGCCGCTGAGAACGATGAGGTTGAGTGGCTTAGTGGAGTGATGGACGGGGTGGCATTGGGCACACCTATCGCTTTTCTCATTCGCAATACCGATGCACGCCCCGACGATTACGAAATACTTCGTCATACCTACCGACCCGGTCATGCCGATTGGGTCTATCAGCGCAAATACGGCATACGCGACCATCGTGGCGGTGGACGTAGCTCAGCTCGTGAAACAGCCGCTCGAGTCGTGGCAGGCACGATAGCACGGCAGCAACTGAACAATCACGGCATTAGTATCCACGCTCAGTTGGTACAAGTCGGGGAGGAAACTCACCCCGAGGCGTTTGACAATGTGATTCGCCAAGTGCGCGAAGCAGGGGACACAATAGGGGGGATAGTGGAGTGCGCGGTGAACGGCATGCCGGTAGGGGTGGGAGACCCCATCGCAGATAAATTGCAGGCACATCTGGCAGCAGCTATGCTATCCATCAATGGCTGCAAAGGCTTTGATTATGGAACAGGCTTTCGCGGGGTCGCACTTCGCGGTAGCCAAATATATCATCCTAACGAAGTGCCATGCCCGCAGTCGGGTGGAATAGAGGGGGGAATAAGCAACGGACTACCCATCACCTTCCGTTGCGTGTTCAAACCGGCTGCTACTTTGACACGCCTCTATGGCGGACGACATGACGCCTGTATCGCTGTCCGTGCTGTCCCCGTCGTCGAAGCCATGACCGCCCTCGTACTGGCAGACTTAACTTCTAACATCCTCCTACCATGAAACGCTATCTATTATTTGCATTCTCCATTCTCATTTCTCAATTCTCCATTCTCATTTCTCCATTCTCCATTCAGCAAACTGCTTCCGCAGTGGTTAAGGTCTCCTACGATGAACTCCAACGCGATGGCTGGAGCCAGTACAAGGGACAGTGCGTTTGTCTGACCACTCCTCTTGTCGTATGCGGCACTATGTACGACTCGCTTATACTCGCTCCCGAACGACTCTATGTGCCGGACGAACACGCCTACGGATTGGCAGATGGAGACTCTACGGAATACTTCCGCTTGGCACGCCACAATGCAACGATTCGCGTTAAACTTGAGTGCAAATATCCTTTTTCGCTCACCTTAGGTTCTACCATCACCAATCTCAAAGCTCGTGTGATGGGGGAACGACATCTGCAAACCGGAGCCGAACCCCGATTTAAAATGTATCGACCATCTACCAAATTACCCGACATGGGAGGACATGATCTGCTGATTTGCTCGGCGAATATACAAAACTATTTCGTGCATGTCGGGGGCTATGCCACACGACGCAACACACAGGGACAACACACCCTACAGTGCTACAAAGTGGCTTCGGCGTTGGCGCGCTTTCATGCCGATTTATACACCTTGTGCGAACTGGAGAAAGGACTGACCGCACCCCGCGAACTGACCGAACATATCAATGCCCTCCTACATACCGATGCGTACGAATTTGTCCATACCGACTCCATCGACGGTGACACTATTTCTGTAGGTTTTATCTACAATAAACATCGTCTGCGCCCCTACGGACCTTTGCGCTTCGCCTATGACCGCAATGACAATAACACACGTATTTATGCCTATCGATTTATGATACAAGGCTTCGAGTCTGTTCAAACCGGCGAGAGGTTTGTGGTCTCACTCAATCACCCGCGTTCCAAACGTGGCACTCCACAACAAGCCAATGCCAAACGCATGGCTAATGTCGAACATATACTACAAGCCATACAGTCCGCCTACGATAGCGGAGACTACAATGACCCTGATATCTTGCTTTTGGGTGACTACAACTCCTATAGCCTCGAGCAACCCATCCAAACAATCATTCGGGCAGGATACGAAGATGTTCTCATGCACAACGATAGCAACAACTACAGTTACTCTTATCGGGGCGAATGTGGCTATCTCGACCGGGTTTTTGCTTCGCCATCAATGGCACGGCAAGTCGTAGCCGTGCACCCTGTCCACTGGAATACCGATTTCTACTATTCGGCGGCTTATTACTCCAAGTATAATTTTAAAAAACAAAACATACCCTACAAGGTGGAGCAACCTACCATCAAAGCGTTCCCCCGCAATATCCGCCGTGTGATGACACCGACGGCAAAACGCAACCTGCTCTTCCGTTTCTCCGACCACGACCCTATCCTCATCAGCCTCACCACCAACTCCCCCCTTTTATAGCGCAGCAGTCTATAGTAATCTCCATTCTCCATTCTCATTTCTCCATTCTCCATTCTGCATTCTGCATTTTGCATTTTGCATTCTGCATTCTCCACTCTCCATTCTCATTTCTCCATTCTCCATTCTAATGTCAAAAGCTTACTTATCAATCATCATCGCCATGCTAATATGGTCGGTGTCGGGAATATTCATCAAACAAGCCTTGATAACTTTCTCCCCACTGACGCTGATTGTGATGCGGTTCACTTTAGCTGCGGCACTGATGTTAGCCATAGGATTGATCTGCCGACGTAGCGCAATATTGCGGTTGCAACGGATTGAACGCAAACATCTACCCATGTTTGTGTTGGCATCGCTGTTTCAACCGTGCTTGTACTATATATTGGAAACATTGTCCTACGATAAATTGGCTTCCCCTACTATCGCCGAGGCAATGCTGTCAACAAACCCGATCCTGGCACCGATTCTTGCGTTTTTGCTATTGCGCGAGAAAATCACACGGTATAATATATACGGCATTTTGGTATCAACAGCGGGTATGTTGATGCTGGTGCTCTGCGGACAAGAACAGTTCTCCATAGGCGACACGACGGGCATACCCATCGCTATCGCTGCCGTGATGACCGCTGTGCTATATTCCGTCGTACTAAAACGCATACCGAATCAATATACCCCCCTAAGTATTGTGTTTTACGTGCAGTCGTTTTCGTTGATATTTTTCTATCCCTTGTGGGCTATTCTGGATGGCGATAACAACTCATTTCAAACTGCCGGTATGGATGAATTATTACCGGCTCTATGCGCAGTTGCCTATCTCGCTGTTTTCGCTTCCGTGACGGCTTTTATCTTGTTCTGCTATACCGTACGCAAAATCGGAGTCACCAAAACCAATATCTTCAATAATATCCGACCGGTCTTCACAGCACTGTTCATGCTGATTATTTACAACGAACATCTACCCATACTTAAACTCCTAGGAATAGCCCTCGTAATCGCAGGACTCTTCCTCGCATCTCCCTTGCCCTATGAGGGAAAGGGTCGAGGATAGGGTCTTTTGCATTTTGCATTTTGCATTTTGCATTCTCCCTCCCCCTTCTGGGGGGCGGGGGGCTCCCCATTTCTCCATTCTCAATTCTCCATTTTGCATCGTGCATTATCCAAGATATGTTTGGAGGACAGCGGCGGGAGAGGAGAAAGAAAAACTACCAAAAAGGGTCTGTCCCTAATTGGTAGT
>JAGHSR010000145.1 GCA_018065765.1 Candidatus Colicola coprequi | reverse complement strand
TGCGTTTTTTATCGTGTTTTAATTTGATGAGTGAATGTTTTATCCTGTTCCCAACTTTTGAGCCAATGGTATAGTTGTTTGTTTATTTTGATGGAATTGGTTTGCGAGGTAAAACTAATCTGTGTACCTTGACTTTCATCCAAAATATTAATCTTTAGTTTTGCTTGTCCGGAATGTGCATGAGTGGTTTCAGCTATGTCTCGACCTAATTCACTTGTAATGTTTTCCAGTGGTATTGAGATGGTTAAACTATCCAAATATTTGTCTTGCACATTGTCCAACAATTCCACGTGATCCGCTATTAGTTCGTATTCAGCTTCTTCAATTGCTTTGGGCCTAAACCATGACTGACCTTCGCCTATTTGTTGGAGTTTGAATGTGATCATGACATACAAATTGGGTTTCAGCATCGGGGCACATTGTTCATAAGCCTTGCCAAACAGTCCCATTCTATAGCTTCCTTCGTAATCTTCTATGGTGTATGAACCGAATGGGAAACCTTTGGCAGATACTTTTTCTTCTGAGCTAGTCACGATGCCACCGATGCGAATAGGAGTGTTTTTGTATTTCTCCAGAAAATCTTTCAGTTGTTTGTGCACATCAATCACTTCACCCGATTCTTCAGTAGGTACATCAACACTTTCGTCCGATAGGCCACTGCTTGTGTCGTCTGCCGATTCACTATTAGTAAATATCCCTTCCCAATCTTTCAAACAAATACGCCTGCGTGTTTTTTTCTTGCCATCGCGTGTTTGATATTCCACTTCCTTGCGATGGTCTTCCAGCCATGTGAGATCTTTGGTGGTCAGTGTGGCCAATTCTCGCACTTCAAATTCATATTCATCAAGTGGGTGAGCGCTTAGGAAAATGCCAATGAGCGATTTCTCCTTGTTAAGTCGTTCTATGGTGGTCATGTGAGGCACTTGTAGCAATTCGGGCTTTTGTATTTCAACAGCAAAATCATCGCCACCAAATAGCGTGTTTTGCTGCTCACGTTTGTCATTTTGGTACAAGTTCCCGTATCGTATCAGCACATCCAACATGTTATCACCTTTTTCATTGATGCTAAGCAATTGTTCTCGATATAGCCCTTCAAAACAGTCAAATCCTCCGCTTATAGCAAGACTTTCTATGGTTTTCTTATTGCAAGCGGTCAAGTTGATGCGCTCCATAAAGTCGTAGATGTCTTGATATTTGCCATGCTCTTGACGTTCGCTTACGATTGCCTCTACAGCACCTTCACCTACGCCTTTAATACCGCCTAATCCGAAGCGGATATCACCCTTCTGGTTGACGGTGAAGTTTAAGTCTGACTCGTTAATATCGGGACCGAGTACATTAATGTGCATGGCCTTACACTCGTCCATGAATTTGGTAACCTCCTTGATGTCGTCTTTGGAAACAGTGAGGTTAGCGGCCATAAACTCAGCAGGGTAGTGTGCTTTTAGATAACCTGTTTGATAGGCCAACCATGAGTAACAGGCGGCATGGGATTTGTTAAAAGCGTAGGATGCAAACGCTTCCCAATCTTTCCAGATCTTCTCCAAAATCTTTTCATCATGTCCATTTTGTTTGCCTCCATCCATGAATTTGCTCTTTAGAGCTTGCAGTACAGCCATCTGTTTCTTTCCCATTGCTTTACGCAACTTATCACTCTCTCCGCGGGTGAAATTGGCCAACAGACGACTCAACAGCATAACTTGCTCCTGATAGACGGTAACACCATATGTATCCTTGAGATACTTCTCCATGATAGGAATATCATAGGTTACCTCCTCCTGTCCGTGTTTACGGCGGATGAATTGTGGAATATACGCCATAGGACCGGGACGGTACAGCGCATTCATGGCAATCAGGTCACCTATTACGGTGGGCTTGAGCTCCTTCATGTATTTTTGCATTCCAACAGATTCAAACTGGAATACGGCTATGGTGCGACCTTCTTGGAACAGACGATAGGTCTCTGCATCATCAATAGGTATATGGTCTATATCAACATCTATGTCCTTGGCTTTTTTGATATTATTTAGACACTCCTTGATGATGGTTAGGGTCTTTAGACCAAGAAAGTCCATCTTAATCAGCCCCACACTTTCCACTACGTGCCCATCATACTGAGTCACTAATACACGCTGGTTGGAGTCCTTGTCTTCAACGCTACTCAGTGGGGCAAACTTAGTCAAGTCATCTGCTCCGATGATAACGCCACAGGCGTGAATGCCTATTTGGCGAATGGTTCCTTCTAAGTCTGACGCATACTTGAGCATGGCTTGCTCCGTCACGTTGTCACCATTCAAGATATCTTTCAGTTCGTTGACATATTTGTAGCAATTCTTTAGATTGACTTTTGGCGATTTGCCCTTTTCATCCACGATATTATCCGGAAAACTGCGTTCCGGTACATAGCTTTTCAGCTCATTGACACGTGGCAATGGCAGGTTCATGACACGTCCCACATCTGCCAATGCAGACTTGGTTGCCATGGCTCCGTATGTGATGATATGCGCCACATGGGTACGCCCATACTTGTTGCTTACCCAATCCAATACTTTGCCGCGTCCGGCATCGTCAAAATCAGTATCTATATCGGGTAGAGATATACGATCGGGATTGAGAAAACGCTCAAACAGCAAGTCGTATTTCAGTGGATCCAAATCCGTAATATGCAAGCAGTATGCTACCACACTACCTGCGGCACTACCACGACCGGGACCGACGCTCACTCCTAATTCTTCGCGTGCTCCGCGTATAAAATCCATCACGATGAGGAAGTAACCGGGGAATCCCATGCTTATCATCGTGTTAAGCTCAAAGTTGATGCGCTCTTTCAGCTCCTCGTCGTTTTGTATGCGTTCTTCGCCGTACCTTTTTTTAGCACCTTCCCATGTCAAATAGGTCAGATAATCACCTTCGAGATGAATACGATAGTCATCTTCACCATATTTGTCAATATAGTCCTGCTCATTGGCAAACGACTCCGGAATGGGGAATTTGGGCATAATGGGTTTGTGGTCGATATTGTATATCTCTACCTTATCCACTATCTCTTGCGTGTTGCTGATGGCCTCGGGGATGTCACTAAAAATGGCTGACATTTCTTCGGGTGTTTTCAGCCACTCCTGTTTGGTGTACGCCATTTCAGCATCACCACTCTCTTTATCCGGCTTGTCATCCTGTCCGGAAACGTTCAATTTTTTGCCGGTGTTGAGTAGCACAAGCAACTCGTGAGCATCGGCCTCATCTTCTTCTGTGAAATGAGAATCGTTGGTGGCAATGACTTTGACATTATATTTTTTCGCCAATTCCACCAACACAGCGTTTACTGCCATTTGGCGTTGATAGGTGGATTGATTACCACGTATTTTATCCGTTTGATGACGTTGCAGTTCGATGTAGTAGTCATCGCCAAACAAACGTTTGAACCACTGTATCGTTTCTTCGGCATCTTGAAACCCAC
This sequence comes from Candidatus Colicola coprequi, assembly GCA_018065765.1. Lineage (GTDB taxonomy): Bacteria > Bacteroidota > Bacteroidia > Bacteroidales > Paludibacteraceae > Colicola > Colicola coprequi. The sequence goes on along the minus strand of JAGHSR010000145.1, from coordinate 9,276 downwards.
CGTTGTCAAGAGTTGCTCCTTGGACTATGCCCATCATTACTTTTTGGGACAATTCGCCTCCCAAGCATGCTGATGAACAGATGAGTCCTTCGTGATATTGCTCCAATAGTTCCTTATCGATACGCGGTGTACGATAGAAACAGTCATCCATAAAACTCTCGCTGACGATATGACACAAAGAATGATAACCTGTCATATTCTTAGCAAGTAGAATGAGATGCCATCCGGAAATATCTACAGTGTATTGTTTGCCGTCAGCATTCGTGGCTTTCAGGTTCTTGTCTCTAAGCGTGCGTTTGCGTCGGGCACAGTATGCTTCCACACCTACAATCGGCTTGAATGGAACATACGTTGTCCCATCTGCTTTTGCTTGTTCTTCACGTTTGGCATTAATTCCTTTGCAGTAGTCAAGCAGTTCTTTTATTCCGTACATATTTCCGTGGTCAGTCAGAGCGATGGCAGGCATACCTGTGCGGATACATTTATCCACCAAGTCTGGAACCTTGCTCATTCCATCCAATACGGAGTAGTGACTATGAACGTGTAGATGTGTAAAACTCATGTGTTTAAATGCCTAATTTTTTGCGAATATCCTTAGGAATAGCGTTTTTGTGAACCAACACATCGTTGGTTTTGTATTTCATGAAAGCTTCGCTGATATACCATATACCTTTGTAGTCGGATCTGGCTGTTCCCCACGAATTTTTTATCATGTAGTAACGTTTGCCGTTTTGGTCTTTGGCAGTTCCGAAAATTTGCATACCGTGATCATCGGTTGTCTCCCATGAATCAAAGGCTTTTTGGCGCATGTCTTGAGTAATCTCCATTTCGGGAAGAGGTTCCTTGGTCAGTTCTTCTTTTTTCTTGTCCTCTTTCATGCCCAGCCATTTAGCCATGTCGCTACCGGTCAGGTCTGCGCCTTTGGCTACATTGGGCATCACGCCTATACCTTTGCGGGTGAATGTGATTTCGCTGACGTCAGCTCCCCATGCTAAGGTGTAGCCGTTAGCAAGGGCGTTATCTATGATACGCATCATTTCGTCCATAGGTACATTGTACATCTGGTCCATACGCCAGTTGTCCGGTACTTCCAATGCAAATCGGGTGTAAAACGGATGATGTGTGTAACTGGTGATGCTGACATAGTCATCTGCGTTCAATCCTAACGATTGAGCCCACGATTGGGGGGTGTACTCTTTGCCTTCGTAGGTGAATGTCTCAGGGCATGCTCCCAAGTAGGTGTCATATATAGCCTGCAATCCTTTTTTCCAAACGGGGGTTAGGGATTTAATCTTGCTATTGTGTGTCAAGGCAGTAATATAACCGTTTGCCACAGCGTCCAACTCGTTATGAACGGGTAGGGTATCAGCCTCACTGGCACCATACAGAATGCCGGGCATCACGCTTTGAGGAACCATTCCATAATTTTTCAAACAGTAAACAACATCGTATGCGCTACCACCGGGGGCAAAAGCTACATCACCGTACATGCGAATCACATATTCAGCGCGATCCATCATGGTCTTGTTTACTACAAACATTTCTGCCATGTCCACCTGTTTCCCTTTATTCATACGCATGACTTCGCTTTCCAAGAAACCTATCGTGGAGTATGCCCAGCAGGTTCCACTACGATTTTGGTCTTTGACGGACGTAATGCCTACGCTGTCAATGGTTGTAAACTGAAATCCTTCGTTTTTCGCGCTGTCAGTAGGCGCTGCATCAAGAGCCAATAGGCTCAGCAATAATGTAAGTAGTTTCATGATATTATTTGTTATTTGTTGACGTTGTCGTTGTCGTTGAGGTTGACGTTCTCGTTGAGGTTGACGTTGTCGTTGAGGTTGTCGTTCTCGTTATCGTTATCGTAAGACAAGTTTTTGTCTTGTCACTAGTTCTGTGCCTTCAGGAATGCCATTCAACTCATAGAGGGTTTTCATACGCATGCCGAATTTTTGCGAAATGGACCATGCCGAATCTCCTTTACGAACATAATAGGTCCGGTGTTTGCGATCACTTCGTCTGTGCTTAGGGTAGATGTACACGCGGTCACCTTCTTCTATCTCGCGCCCATCGGTAGCATCGTTGTATCGGCGTAGCATTTTCTCACGGATATTGAAGTCGTATGCCATGGATGCAAAACTCTCCCCTTGCTTGGCAACTACATAGCGAACACCGTTTTGTATGCCTGACTTGTGATTGGAATACATGGTTACGCTGCCCATTGCTGCTGACTCCGAGAACGTGAGCACTTCTTTTGTCGTATCTTCGCTGATAACTGGCTCTACGGTTTGTGGTTCAATAATAGGAACGATAGTACTATCCTTGATGGAGGACTCTGTTTTTTTTGTTGTAGAAACAACAACTTGTGTGTCGTTCAAGTGGTCTAACCCATAGCGCTCAATTAGTTCTATCAGTTTGTTCGGATATTTGGGGTCGGTGGCATAGCCGCATTGGCTCAACCCCTTAGCCCAACCCTTGTAATCGTGTATATCCAGTGCAAACAGACTTGCGTAGCGCTTGCGCTGTAGAAATATGGCATGATCAACATACGACTCGGACGCATGCTTGTACTTGCGGAAACACTCACCCGCACGATCATCATCATGCTTGTAGGTTGCACCTGTCCAGTCTGAGGTGCACTTAATGCCAAAGTGATTGTTGGCTTTTTTAGCAAGTTCGCTCTGTCCGGCACCGGACTCCAACAATCCCTGAGCCAATGTGATGGCTGCGGGTATTTTGTATTCCTTCTCGTGCTCCAAAGCCGTTTCGCGATACTGCGCAATGTATATTTCGTACACATCCTCAGCCGATAAACCCAAGCAACACAACATAAGGGATAAAAAAAGGAATAATCTTCTTTTCATGTTCTTACCAAATTTGCGACAAAGGTACAAAAATATTTGTACATATCAAAAAAAAGTTGTACTTTTGCGGCGTAAAATTGCAAATCGTATGAAGAAGTTATTTTCTATTTTGTTAATGCTATGCTCATTGCTCTTGACACTTAACTCATGCAAGGATGAGCAGCCCAATCAAATAATCAATGTCAGTGTGTATCGCAATGATTGGAAGTATTCCGATTTGGGCATCAAGGACAACAATCCTTATGCCAACAATTACTTCTTTTACACGGTCGATGTGCCTGAGATTACCAAGGAAGTCTTTCAGGGTGGCAATGTGCAAATCTATACAGTGATGAACGATGAAATGCAACATGTATTGCCGTACGTTCGCCATTACGAGGAGTATAATCAGACCGATTCTGTATGGAATTATTTCACCGAGACGGTCGATGCTTTCTATGGTGTTGGTTGGGTGGAGTTCCAACTTACCAGTTCGGACTTTTACTACGAAGACCATATCGAATACGCACCTAACGCCATGAATTTCCGTGTCGTTATCTCTCACTGATTCGTTCATTGCTGAGCACTTGAGCGATGATGTCGCTTCGCTGGTGCTCCATCGGAATCGGTACTCGCACTTGTCGGATACCGATTTTTACTTTGCGCTTCGTCAGATCGAGGGACGGCAGTTGCTTGCCGGCAAAGTGCCATCACTACCACCTCATTGGTGGTATCCGCCACGACTGAGTTGTGAACAGTGTTCCAGTGCGTTGACCGCGGAGTACAAAGCTCATTGCTTACATCAAACGATGGACGCCATCAATCAGCCTACTGTACTATACGATTTGACAGGTGGGGCAGGTGTTGATACTTTGGTAATGAGCCGACAAGTGGACGTAACGCACTACGTGGAGCAGAATACGGAACTATGCCGATTGGCAAGACACAATTTTGAGGGACTACCTATTACGGTGCACGAAACCTCTGCCGAACAGTTCCTCTCTTCGCTTACTCGTACCAATCAGCCTTCTATGTTGCCTGTTTTCTATCTTGACCCCGCGCGACGCGATACGCGCGGTAATAAGGTGTTCCGCTTGGAGGATTGCTCACCTAACGCAGTGGAAATACTTCGTCAAATTGATGCAATATCTCCGAAATGTGTCGTTCTCATCAAACTCAGTCCGATGTTGGATTTATCGGCAGCTCTTAATGCCCTGCCACGAGTGTTTGAAACACATGTGGTCGCGGTCAAAAACGAGGTCAAAGAATTGCTCCTGCTGGCAGCGCCTACGAATGTGAAACCTACTATTACGGCCATCGATTTGACATGTCCTGCACAAGTTTTCTCTTTTGCTCGTGATGAGGAACTGACGGCTCAGGCTACTATTCATACTTCCGTTTTGCCGCTTCATTATCTCTACGAACCGTCTGCAGCCATACTCAAGGCTGGAGCCTATCGCTTGGTAGCACAGCGATGGGGACTGAGCAAATTGGATTCTAATACACACTTGTATATGTCCGATGAGTGGAAGCAAGATTTTCCGGGTCGTTGTTGGCGTATCGTTTCCACGCAGATACCCAAAGACCTGCAACAAGCCAACGTGCTCACGCGCAATTATGTACTGACACCGGAGCAACTCAAAAAGAAACTCCATCTCAAGGATGGAGGTGATTTATATGTCATCGGGGCTCGGATGAACGCTAAACCCTGCCTTTTCTTAGCAGAACGACTGAAATAGTCAATCTCTCATTTCTCACAACTCCACCACCGTTATTCCGGCACCGCCACGATCTGGATCGCCATCGTGATATACGATTGTGCCTGCCTTACGGTGTTGCAAGTCGCGATTACGTTGTGCCAAATGGTCACGAACCACTTGCTTCAAAGCACCCGTGCCGGTGCCATGTAGGATGGTTATTGTCCCTGCGTTCACCATAATGGCATCATCCAAATAGGCGATGAATGTTTCCAATGCTTCATCTGCACGCAACCCGCGTATGTCCAACGAACGCTCAAAACTCAACTTGTGCTGCCGGATAGTGTTGATCACGGAGGGCTGAGAACTCGGCATCTGCTTGCTTAGCGGTTTAAGATCTCTAAAATCGTGCAATACACCGTTTTTGTTTTCTGTTTTTGCAGGTTTCTTGTCCTCTTTCTTGCCGCTGACATCGTCTTTCAGCTTTTCCACTCGCTGACGGGCTTTTTGAGTTTTTATCTTGTCAGCTTTAGCTTCTTTTATCTCGCGTATGGTACGCTCAATAGTAGCATTGGAGCGTTCCAATATGTCTGCGGCTTCGGCTTTGGCATCGGCGAGCACTTGTCTCTTTTTGGCCTTCAAACCGGCTATTTCTTCCTCGTAATAGGCTATTTTCTCCTCCAAATGCTTCTCTTTTTGACGAATGTTTTGCCGTTTATTTTCCCAGTATCGCTTATCACGTGCTATGTCTTGCAGTTGCTTGTCGTAGTCTATATGTTCTTCGCCTACCAACTGGGTTGCATGTTCAATGATGCTCTCCGGCAATCCAATCTGTTTGGCTATCTCTATAGCAAAACTTGAACCGGCTTGACCGATGGACAACTGAAATAGGGGTCTCATTTGACCTCTATCGTACAACATGGCACCATTCACTACACCTTCGGCTTGCTCGGCAAAGTGCTTGAGATTGGTGTAGTGGGTAGTTATCACACCCAAAGCTCCCTGCTCATTCAGTTGCCTAAGTACGGCTTCTGCGATAGCTCCTCCTATGAGGGGCTCGGTTCCTGTACCAAACTCATCTATCAGAAGCAGCGTTTGTCCATTGGCTTCGCGAACGAACTGTTTCATGTTTTTCAGATGGCTGGAGTAGGTACTTAGGTCATCCTCTATGCTCTGTTCATCGCCTATGTCTATCATGATTTTTTGGAACACCCCCATTGTGCTGCTCTCGTCCAATGGAACGGGTAATCCGCTCTGCATCATGTATTGCAACAGGGCTACGGTCTTCAGACAAACGGACTTGCCACCGGCATTGGGACCGGAGATTACCAATATTCGTTGCTGCTGATCCAGTCTTATCGTCAGAGGTACTACCTCTTTGTTCTGTTTGCGAAAGTTCATATGTAGCAACGGGTGTCTTGCTTGTCGCCAGTCAAGCATGGGCTCGTTCACTACTTCCGGACATATGGCTTGTAATTCATCACCCAAATGCACTTTAGCTCCCAAAAAATCAATATACCCCAACATCTTACCGGTTTGTACGATTGCCGTCACTTGAGGTCTAAGCCATGTAGAGATGTCTTGTAGTATGCGAATGCGTTCTCTACGTTCTTCACTTTCCAATTCGCGTATGCGATTGTTGGCTTCCACCACCTCTTGCGGTTCTACATACACGGTCTTGCCTGTAGCGGATTCGTCATGCACAATACCGCCTAACTTGCGTTTGTAGGCAGGGGGAACAGGCAGAACCAAACGCCCTTCGCGTAAAGTAGGGGAGGCATCTTTGTCCAACAATCCTTCTGCTTGGGCACGTTTGAGAATGGTGGTCAGCGTGCGTGATACACTGCCTTCTGCCAGCACCAACTCATGACGAATGCGACCTAATTCGGGAGAGGCATTGTCAGCCATACGTCCGTATCGGTCGAGGATGTGGTCTATGCGTTGAACTATGGGGTGAAGTTCTACTTGGTCACTTAGGCGAATTTGCGATAGGATAGGGAAGCGCTCAGCATCCAGCCCGCGAAAGAACCGCTCCAATTGGGCAGCATAGTCCAACGTCTTGCGTAAAGCAAACAACTCATTCTCGTCCAGATAGAGACCTTCTATACGTATGCGTCCGAGTGCTTCTCTCAGATCATGTATCTCTCCGCGAGGAAAACCCAACGAGGCGTCATGCTGCACATTTTGCATCTCGCGGGTCTCATGCATAAGACGACTAATGACACCGAAGTCTGTCTCCGGTGCCATTACATCGACTTGCTCTTTTCCCAACGTGGAACGACACGCTCCCGTCAATTCGCGGCGTATTTGGTCAAAACCTATTTTTTCTTCTATTGTCATCCTAATATCCGTATGTCGCGTATCACCTGTCCTCCGACACTGTTGTTAAGTTTTTCCACCAGTTGAAATCGGCAGTCAAACAATTGTGCTTTGAGAGCTGCACTATGTATGTATGCATACAACACGCGGTCGCGTATCTCCACTTTGGTGGTGAGACGGGCTACTTGCGGTCCCATCACTTCGTTCCACTTCTCAACCATTCGGTCCTCGAGCACTGTCTGCTCGAGGCCCGAATCTTTGAGAAAATCACTGATAGCTTCCGATATGGATTGACTATGTGGAGGTATGCTCATGTCCTGTTGCTTACATCATTCCCATCCCGGGATTAGCGGGCATGGCGGGAGCAGGATTATCCTCTTTCTTATCCGTAATCACGCACTCGGTTGTCAGGAACATACCTGCTATGGAAGCAGCATTCTCCAGAGCTACGCGGGCTACCTTAGCCGGATCAACCACACCGGCTTTCTTCATGTTCTCGTACTCGTCCTTGCGGGCGTTGTAGCCGTAATCACCTTTGCCTTGACGAACTTTATTTACTACCACGGCACCTTCTTTGCCTGCGTTCACTACGATTTGGCGTAGAGGTTCCTCAATGGCTCTGAGTACAATCTCAATACCGATTTGTTCATCCTCGTTATCACCTTTCAGGTCGGTCAGAGCGGCTTGTGCGCGGATGTATGCTACACCGCCACCGGGTACAATACCTTCCTCTACTGCTGCACGTGTTGCGCTCAAAGCGTCATCTACACGGTCTTTCTTCTCTTTCATCTCCACTTCGGAAGCAGCACCTACGTTCAGTTGGGCTACACCACCTGCCAACTTTGCGAGACGCTCTTGCAGTTTCTCCTTGTCGTAAGTGGATTTGGTGGCAGCTATCTGTGCTTTGATTTGGTTGATACGTGCTGCTATTTGCTCTTTGTTGCCTGCACCGTTGACGATGGTGGTGTTGTCTTTGCTGATGGTTACGTTCTCAGCTGTACCCAACATGTCAAGGGTAGCTTGCTCCAATTTGATACCTTTCTCTTCGCTGATGACGGTACCGCCGGTGAGGATGGCAATGTCTTCCAACATCTCTTTACGTCTGTCACCAAAACCGGGAGCTTTCACAGCGCAAATCTTCAGTTGAGAACGAAGACGGTTCACTACCAGGGCTGTCAGTGCCTCGTTATCTACGTCTTCGGCTATAATCAGAATAGGACGACCGCTTTGTACTGCCGGCTCGAGAACAGGAAGCAGTTCCTTTAGATTGGATATTTTTTTGTCGTGGATCAAGATATAAGGCTTGTCCATTTCTGCTTCCATGGTCTCGGTGTTGGTTACAAAGTATGGCGAAATGTATCCGCGGTCAAATTGCATACCTTGTACGATATCAATGGTTGTTTCCATACCTTTGGCCTCACCAATGGTGATGACACCATCTTTGCTCACTTTGCGCATAGCGTCAGCGATGAGTTTACCTATCTCTGCATCGTTATTGGCTGAGATGGTAGCCACTTGCTCAATTTTCTTGTAGTCGTTACCTACTACTTCACTCTGTTCTTTGGTGTTAGCTACGATAGCTTTAACGGCTTTGTCAATACCACGTTTCAAGTCCATTGGATTGGCACCGGCGGTCACGTTCTTCAGACCTACACCTACAATGGCTTGTGCCAAAACGGTTGCTGTGGTGGTTCCGTCTCCGGCTTGGTCACCGGTCTTGGATGCTACTTCTTTCACAAGTTGTGCACCGAGGTTCTCGCGAGCATCAGGCAGTTCAATCTCTTTGGCTACGGTCACACCATCTTTGGTGATGTGAGGAGCACCATATTTCTTGTCAATGATTACGTTTCTACCTTTAGGACCCAGTGTCACTTTCACTGCATCTGCCAGTTGATCTACACCGCGTTTCAGCGCGTCACGTGCTTCAATATTATAAATCAATTCTTTTGCCATAGTTGTTATTTGTTATTTGTTATTTGTTATTTTTTTCATTCTTCACTCTCTTCCTACCTCCCTTGCCCTATGAGGGAAAGGGTCGGGGTTAGGGTCTTCCTCCCCCTTCCTCCCTGTGAGGGAGGACTGAGGTGGGGTCTATTGGGCAATTATTGCCAATACATCGCTTTGGCGCATGATGAGCAGTTTCTCGCCATCTATTTCTATTTCGGTACCGGCGTATTTGCCATAGAGCACGTGGTTGCCTGTTTTCAGAACCATCTGTTCGTCTTTAGTGCCTTGTCCTACGGCAAGAACTTCGCCTTTGAGTGGTTTCTCTTTCGCGCTGTCAGGGATAATAAATCCCGAAGCGGTTGTTGTTTCGGCTGCTACCGGTCTAACAGTACGCGGTCTGCTAATGGAGTAACTTTCATGATTTTATGTTTTTTTGATTTAAAATGTTTTTTCTATTTATTTTATTACAG
>JAGHSR010000084.1 GCA_018065765.1 Candidatus Colicola coprequi | reverse complement strand
GGGTTATGTGTGTAAGTAGGTGCCTTAGAGAATTGCATAAAGTGTTCCGGGTAGTCGGCATACATCTGATTGGCACAACCGTTGACACATGGACGCATTTCGGTATTAGCATGGCTATTCTCATACGTCAGTGTGTTGACACTGCGAAAAGCCAGATAGGGTTTAAAACGCAAGGTGGTAGGTGAGCCCGACTCAAGCAGAGTGTAGCGAATCAAAACGCGCGGCTCAAATCCAACCAGCAAGCGCTCCTTGGTCAACACAGCCGCTCCTACACGATAGGTGGTTTTGGATATAACAATGCAGTCAAACTCACGAATATAACGGTGCCCGTTGGGTGAATAGGTGTTACCCCCATACTTATGAACACCCAAATTAAACTCCACCCCATGCTGAATTACTATCTCGTCAAGAGATGAGAGCAAGACATAATTATCCTCGCTCAACGTTGGGATTGGCAGAACCAATAGCCCGTGATACTTGCGTGTATTGCAATCCACCAACGTGCTCGCTGTGTAGGTACCGGCACGGTTGGTATGAATCATCTCCTTGCTTAAGCTGCGATCCAGATTGACCAACAATGTTTTATCAAAATTCAAATAGCTCATACTACTATAAAAGCTTAATTTTAATTGTATTTCCCTGCAAACTTAACCTCTACATCCATCACATACTGACGGATTTGCTGTTCTTCACTGCGAGGGCAAATCAAGAGCACATTGTTAGACTGAGCCACGATCATGTCATGCACGTCACATAGCACAGCCAATTGCCCTTCATTCATGGTCACGATATTGCCTTCGCTATTATGATACAAAGCATCGCACTTGAGTGTTACATTCCCCTGATCCTCCTTTTTACTCAGTTCGTACAAAGAACCCCAAGTGCCTAAATCACTCCAACCGAAATCAGCAGGCAACACGTGAACCGATTTTGCCTTTTCCATCACGCCATAATCGATTGATACGCTTGGGCAAGTTGGAAACATTTGCTCTATGAACGCTTGTTCTTCAGAAGTTCCCATATATTTCTCACCTGCTAAAAACTTTTGCGTCATATCAGGCAGATGCATACGAAACTCACGACGAATAGTGCGCAGATTCCACAGGAAAATACCTGAGTTCCATAGAAATTCGCCACTCTCAAGGAACACCTTAGCCAAATCCAGATCCGGTTTCTCAGTAAACGTTTTGACCTGATAAATAGAGGTATCCGTTACCGGTTTTGACTTGTCTATTTGAATATATCCATATCCGGTTTCCGGGCGCGTGGGTTTCATGCCCAGCGTAAGGAGTGTATCGTTGTGTGCTACAAAGTTCAAACCTTGCTCCATGACTTGCAGAAATTTCTGCTCTTGCAAGATAAGATGATCGGACGGGGCTACAATAATGTTAGCATTCAACTTGTCATCGTCCCAATTTACTTCGTTGGTTTTCAATCCGGATTTAGCCAAAAGCATTGCTTTGATATGAGCAATGGCATAAGCTATACATGGGGCGGTGTTGCGACGTGCCGGTTCGCACAAAATTTGAGCAGGAAGCAAATCGGGGATTTGTTCCAAGATAGTGTTTTTGTACAGCACATTGGTTACTACCAACACATTTTCGATAGGAACAATGGAACGAAAGCGATCTACAGTCATTTGCAGAAGGCTACGGCCTGTCCCAAAAAAATCTAGGAATTGCTTAGGATAATTATTCCTACTTACTGGCCAAAAGCGGCTACCGATGCCGCCTGCCATAATCACACAATAAGTATTAGTA
>JAGHSR010000166.1 GCA_018065765.1 Candidatus Colicola coprequi | reverse complement strand
GTAGGCAAGAAAACGCTGCTGGTGACTTTTGCTAAGTTAGAAAAAATTTGACCATCATGATACAAGGTTTTGACAACGAGAAGTACGTACAGATCCAATCTGAACACATCCGCGAACGCATTGTACAATTTGGCAACAAGTTGTACTTGGAACTGGGCGGCAAATTATTTGACGATTACCACGCCAGTCGCGTGTTACCGGGCTTTCAACCCGATAGCAAATTGCGCATGCTGACACGACTCAAAGACACACTGGAAATCGTTATCGTCATCAGCGCATTAGACATCGAACGCAATAAGGTTCGGCAGGACTTAGGTATCACCTACGATGAGGACGTGCTGAGGCTGAGACAAGAGTTCATGGAGCGCGACTTCCTCGTCAGTAGCGTCGTTATCACACACTACAACGGACAAGCCAGTGCCGACTTATATGGCAAAAGACTGAAACGGTTGGGGATAAAAACCTACTACCACTATACCATCGATGGGTATCCTAACAACGTGGCTCTGATTGATTCGGAAGATGGATTTGGCAAGAACGATTACATCGCTACTACCCGACCTTTGGTCATTGTTACCGCACCCGGACCGGGCAGCGGCAAAATGGCAGTCTGCCTAAGCCAACTCTACAACGAACACAAACGCGGCGTACAGGCCGGCTACGCCAAGTTTGAGACTTTTCCGGTTTGGAACCTACCCCTACAACACCCTATCAATGTGGCTTACGAAGCAGCTACTGCTGACCTGAATGATGTGAACATGATTGATCCGTTCCATATTCAAGCCTACGGCGAAGTGGCTGTCAACTACAACCGCGATGTGGAGATATATCCCGTCCTAAATGCTTTGTTTGAAGGTATTTATGGAGAAAACCCATACAAATCACCCACCGATATGGGAGTTAATATGTTGGGCTTCTGCATACAGGACGATGAGGTGTGCGCAATGGCGTCAAAACAGGAGGTCATTCGCCGCTACTACACTTCACTCAATAGACTTGCCAACGGTTTATGTGCAGAGCAGGAAGTGAACAAGATTGCGCTACTCATGAAGCAGATGAAAATAGACACATCCTGGCGTCAAACGACTATCGCTGCTCACGAACGCAAACAATCGATGGCCGAACCGGACGCAACTGCTGCGGCTATCGAACTGCACGATGGAACGATCGTCGTAGGTGGCAGCGGCGATTTGCTGGGCAGCAGCGCTGCCATGCTTCTCAACGTCATGAAACAACTCGCCGGCATCGATCATAACCTCAAACTCATCCCGCAGGATATGATTGAACCCATTCAGCAAACCAAAGTGTGTTTCCTGGGTGCCCGTAACCCACGGCTGCATACCGACGAAGTGCTGGTAGCCTTGTCTGTGTTGAGCCAACACGACGATAATTGCAAGAAAGCCCTGGCGCAGTTACCTAAACTGAGAGGATGCCAAGTGCACTCCACCGTCATGTTAGGTGAAGTCGATCGAAAAGTACTGCATAAATTAGGAATAGACCTTACTTGCGATCCCGTACAAAAACCCGTGAAACGTTAATCGGAACTGAGAAAAACCTAATACAATAGGTAACCTGCCAAACCCGCCAAACAAATGAGCAAAATAGGGTGACTGACTACATCAATCACCTTGTTGCGTTGCACCATAGGCAGTAACGTGCATACTGCTACTACACCAAAGATGATCCAACTGAACCCGTCCACAAAACTCTCCGGTGTCATAAGTGTATAGGCGGCGTGAGCAATCAGCACCACCACCAGACAGCGAATAACCCGCATCGTAATCTGGAAAGTACGATTGTCGCTCCAGTGGTCACGAATGCGATCGTAGATATAGCAAACAACACTCATGATGATGAGACTCGGCACAACGATGGCGAACGATGCCAACAGACTGCCCCATACAGTACCTGTTGCGGTATAACCTACATAAGTGGCGCAGTTCATGCCGATAGGACCCGGCGTAACTTGACTGATTCCAACAATGTCCACAAACTCCGTCTGAGTCAACCAACCATGGCTGATAACCTCGTGCTGGATGAGAGAAATAATAGCCATGCCTCCACCAAAACCGAGGAAGCCTACTTTGAGAAACGATATGAAAAGTTGAAGGTATATCATCTCGTCCTTATATTTTGCGCACCATACGAACGACAGTCGCTGCTATCAAAGCCACTACTGCCGGTCTGATACCCTTGAAAACTGCCTCGATGGCTGGCAACTGCTTGTATTGAGTGAAGAAGATTGCTATCAGCAAAATAAACACAATAGATGGTAAGACTGCCCCTAAAATAGCCATTGCAGCCCCTTTCCATCCTGCGATGCGGTGTCCGATAAAGAATGCCGAATTGACGGCTATCAACCCCGGAGCCGCTTGTGCCAAAGCTATCATGTTGAGAAACTCCTTCTCATCAATCCAGTGATGGTGATCCACCACCTCACGTTGGATATACGCAAGCATGACATAACCCCCTCCGATAGTGAAGGTGCCAATCTTCAAGTATGTCCAAAACAAGTTGAGTAAAATCATTGCTCCTTAAGCTGTTGCTTAATGAACTTCGCCATCATATTGATAGCAGCGTTGTTGTGCCCTCCTTGTGGGATGATGACGTTGGCATACCGCTTGCACGGTTCAATGAACTGCTCATGCATGGGTTTGAGCACTTTCTGATAACGGTCAATGACTGCATCCACCGTGCGACCGCGTTCTACTATGTCGCGCTTGATAACGCGAATCAAACGGTCATCTCCATCCGCATCGACAAACACTTTGAGGTCTAATTGATTGCGCAATTCCGGATTATGTAGCGTCATGATGCCTTCTACGATGATGATCTCGCGCGGCTCCACATGGATAGTCTCTTTTTGTCGCGAAGAGGTGATGTAGTCGTAGATGGGTTGCTCCACAGACCGTCCCTGTTTGAGAGACTCAAGATGTTGAATAAGCAGTGGCCACTCGAATGCGTCAGGGTGGTCAAAATTGATTTTCTGACGCTCCGCTACCGGCACGTGACTACTGTCGTTGTAGTAAGAATCAAGGGGGATGACCACTACTTCGCCTTTTGGCATTCGCTCTATGAGCTTTCTTACCACCGTTGTTTTGCCCGAGCCGGTGCCGCCCGCAATGCCGATAATAAACATAAATGATGCATGTTTGAGTTCGGACGACAAAGGTAGGATTTTTTTTTGATATGTCAAAATTATTTTGTAATTTTGCCGCCACTTATGGAAAAACTTTTGATTAACGACTATAATTATCCCTTACCCGACGAGCGCATTGCCAAATATCCCTTGGCTGAGCGTGACCATAGCAAATTGCTCATCTATAGAGACGGCATGGTCTCAGAGGATAGATTTTACCATATAGGCGACTACATACCATCCGGCTCACTCCTTATATATAATAACACGCGCGTGATACAAGCGCGACTGGTGTTTCATAAATCTACAGGGTCGCGTATAGAGGTTTTTTGCCTTGAACCCATCGAACCACACGATTATCAGTTGAATTTGGGTAGCACCTGCGGTTGTGTGTGGAAGTGTATGATAGGAAACCTCAAGAAATGGAAAACAGGTCGCTTGCAAGTAGGACCACTCTATGCCGAACGGCTCAGCAGCACAGGCAATACACACGCAGTCCGATTTACATGGGACGATGAAACGCTGTCCTTCGCCGAGATTTTAGACCAACTGGGCGAACTGCCTATTCCCCCGTACCTGAATCGCGCTACCGAGGAGTCGGACAAGACGACATACCAAACTGTTTATTCACGTATCAAAGGTTCGGTGGCAGCACCAACTGCCGGCTTGCACTTTACGGAACAAGTGCTGGACAATCTCAGACGCAAAGGAATACAAACCACCGAACTGACCTTGCATGTGGGAGCAGGTACATTCCAACCGGTAAAGACCGAAGATGCCAACGAACATACGATGCACACGGAAATCATTTCCGTACCTAAATCGACAATCGAACAAATAAAATCCAACTTAGGTCATATTGTAGCCGTCGGCACTACCTCCATGCGCACCTTGGAAAGCTTGTACTATATTGGAGCTTTACATGTGGAACACGTACCCCAATTTGCCCCCTATGAGCAAAAATATACAATCACAACCGAAGATGCCCTACAATCGATCTTGGATTATTTAGACCAAACACACCAAGACACCCTGCATGCCGAAACGCAGATTATGATTAAACCGGGATATGAGTTTCGCGTTGTGGATCAGTTAATTACCAATTTTCACCAACCCAAATCCACTCTGCTTCTCCTTGTGAGTGCGTTTGTCAAAGGGGATTGGCATACCATCTACGACTATGCCCTGACCCACGAGTTTCGTTTCCTCAGTTACGGAGATTCGAGTATTTTGTTTAGACGATGATAGACACCCATTGCCATATAGACGACCCTCAGTATATCGCATGTCAGGAGGGATTAGATACTTTCATCCATTGTCAGCAGCAAGCCGGTGTGGAAAAGATTCTTGTTCCCGGTGTGGATGTCACTTCGATACAACCTGTGCTTGATGTGTGCCGCAAGTATCCCGGCTACCTCTATCCTGCCATCGGGTTGCATCCGGAAAATGTTAAAGAAGATTACCGTGAGCAGTTAGCTGTTTTGCACGCTGCGCTATCGTCCGAACACATCGCTATCGGTGAGATTGGACTGGATTATCATTTTGATACCACCTTTCGTGAGGAACAGCAGTTCGCCTTTCGTGAGCAGATGCGCTGGGCTGAACAGAGGAAACTGCCCGTGATGATACACAGTCGCGATGCCACCGAGGATAGTCTTGCTATCCTGCGCGAGTTCCCGCAGGTGACAGGGGTAATGCATTGTTTCAGTGGCAGTAATGAAACGGCAAAACAGATTGTGAAAATGGGCTACTACTTGGGGATAGGCGGCGTACTGACCTTCAAGAATTGCAAACTCAAGGAACATTTAGCATCTATACCTCTGGAACGCATTGTTTTGGAAACGGACGCACCATATATGGCTCCTGTACCTCATCGAGGCGAACGCAACGAAAGCCGATGGATGAGTTTTGTGAGGGATATGTTGGCAGAAATATATGGTACTACCGCTGAGCATATAGACGAAATTACAACCGAAAATGCATACATTTTGTTCAAAACAATCAAATAATGAACAAAAAATGCTTGCAAAACGTTTTTTTTTAATCTAAAATTTGCTCAGTTATTAAAAAAGCAGTACCTTTGTCACCGAAAACAAAAATTTTCATAGTTAAGGTTTAGGTTTAATGGCATCAGGAGGCTGTGAAGTTTCCTGATGTTTTTGCCAAAACAGCCGCAGCGGGGTGTTATCCCCTTTTTTTAGCGGTCAGATTATGAACACAAGAAAAACATAAAATTCATTATATAATGGCAACAACGTATATGACTGCAGATGGACTGCAGAAACTAAAAGATGAACTGCAATTTTTAGAGGGGACAGAGCGTCCACGCGTGATAGCTGCTATCGCTGAAGCTCGTGATAAGGGAGACTTGAGTGAAAATGCTGAGTACGATGCAGCCAAGGAGGAGCAGGGACATTTGGAAAGCAAAATCGCCATGCTGAAGGCAAAAATCATGGATGCCCGCATCATTGACGAAAGTACTATCAAAACCGATGAGGTGCAGATATTGACCAAGGTACGTGTCAAGAACCTAAGAAACAATCAAGAGAAGACGTATCAACTGGTTACGGAAGGTGAAGCTGATATCATGTCAGGCAAGATTGCCGTCACCACGCCAATCGCTAAAGGCTTGATGGGTAAGAAAGTGGGAGAAATAGCCGAAGTCAACGTGCCTGCCGGTACGATGAAATTTGAGATATTGGAAATTTCTATTTAAACCGCCCCACTACCATGACACTATTTACGCGCATTATCAATGGTGAAATCCCCAGCTACAAGGTGGCAGAAGACGAGCACTACTATGCTTTTTTGGATATCAATCCCCTAAAAAAGGGTCACACCTTGGTCGTACCCAAATTGCCTGAACCGGAGGCAGACTATATTTTCGATTTGGACGACGATGTTTTGAGTGGTCTGATGGTTTTTGCTAAACGTGTAGCCCAAGGTATCAAACAGGCTACCGGTTGCAAACGTGTGGGAGTTGCTGTTTTGGGAATGGAAGTCAACCATGTCCACGTGCACTTGGTTCCGTTGAATAAAGAGGGCGATCTGAATTTTGCCAACACCAAACTGCAACTAACGGCCGATGAGATGGCTTCCGTGGCCAACTCCATAGCACAAGCAATAGACCCTGTATGATGCAGGGTCTATTTTTTTGTTAACTCTTTTCTTCGAGAGATGTGAAACGATGGGAGATGGTGCGTTTACGACACAAGGCTTTTCTCAAAACTTATTTGGTTAGGTATTGTATTGCCTTTTGCGATATCTCATCATCCCGTTCAAATAGTGGGAAGAATCCATCATCCCCTAAGATATTACGAACAATATAGGCGTTAATCAATCGCTGTATCAAAGGTTTGGATATGGCTATTTGTTTCTCGTCCGGTTCAACACCTTTGTCCTTACAGTACGCCACAAACTCAGGCAACCAATTGGCTTGATTGAGATACGACTCCAGTGAACGCCAATTTTTGAATTGTTCCAGTTGTTTGCGGTGCTTGTCGGTGTATTGATATGCAAACTGATAGGTGTAAGCACGATTTGCCACTCGGTTGAAATAAGCGGTATAGAGCGAGGTGTCGCGACCTACAAATATATCCGGCATGATACCGCCTCCACCTCTAACCACACGCCCTTGTTTGGTGTAGTAGAGGGTTGTGTCGCTGTAATGAATACTGTCTGCTGAGAAAAATTCGCCGTGTTCGTAACGGTCGATGATGTCCTTCTCATAGTCTTCCTGTTTTCCCATGGAGTACGGCTTTTGTATGCAGCGACCGGAGGGAGTGTAGTAACGAGCTACGGTTAGACGAATAGCGCTACCGTCGGAGAATGGCATTTGTTGTTGAACCAGTCCCTTGCCAAATGAGCGACGACCGATGATGGTAGCGCGATCGTTGTCCTGCATTGCTCCCGCAAAAATCTCACTGGCGGATGCAGAGAAGTTGTCTATCAACACAATGAGAGGCACATCACGGAAACGACCGGTTCCGTTGGCTTTGGCTTCAAATCGCGGATAAGAGCGACCTTCTGAATAAACTATCATATCGCCAGCGTCCAAAAACTCATTGGCCATCTTGATGGCTTGATCCATAAATCCTCCGGAATTTTCACGCAAGTCAATGATAAAAGATGTAGCCCCTTGACCGCGAAGTACTCCCAGTGCGCTAATAAACTCATCGTAGGTGTTCTGACCGAATTTGTTGACACGAACAAAACCCACCTTGCCGCCATGCTCACTGTCCCAAATAAACTTGGCATCGATGGAATGAACAGGTATATCTCCGCGCGTTACTGTGTAATAGAGTGTCTCCGGTGTTCCGTAGCGAACTACTCCCAGTTTAACCTTAGTTCCTTTTTCTCCGCGCAGGGTGTGCATCACGCGCTCGTTGTTGATGCGATTGCCTACGAATACGGAGTCATCTACTTCTATTATCTTGTCACCTGCCAGTAGGCCTACGTGTTCACTTGGACCACCGGGGATAACAGCCACTATATTCACGGTGTCGTTTTGGATATTAAATTGTACCCCTATACCGGAGAAGGAGGCGGACAACTCTGAGTTAACCATCTCAAGGTCTTCTTTGGGTATATACGCAGAGTGAGGATCCAGTTTGCTTACTACATCCCGTACAGCCTCCTCGGTTATACTATCCAAATCCAATTCGTCCACATACAGGCGTTGCATGAGTAGAAGCAGCTGGTCTATTTTGCTATCTGGCTGTGAAAACAATTGACCATTCTGAATATAAAAACGCTGAGCATTAGCCTTGTTGCTAATGGCGTTTCCTATCAAAAAACCCACCAATAAACACACGATGGTTACAGATGGAAGAATGTACTTTTTCATATCTTAAAGTTTTTAAGGTTCCGGCAAATAGTCCACTTGTATGCCTGCTCGACGAAGCAGTTCCACGCCATCCATGATCCGGTATGCTTCTCCATAAACAACGCGTCTGATACCGGATTGTATGATGAGTTTGGAGCATTCCATGCAGGGCGATGTGGTGACATAGAGGGTGGCACCATCGCTGCTGTTGTGACTGCGTGCTACTTTGGTGATGGCATTAGCCTCTGCATGCAGCACATAGGGCAGACTGGTATTGTTGTCATCCTCGCAGTGATTTTCAAATCCCGATGGAGTACCGTTGTACCCATCAGAGATAATCATCTGGTCTTTTACCAGCAAGGCTCCCACTTTGCGGCGTTCGCAATAGGAATTTTCTGACCAAGTGCGAGCCATGCGCATATACAAGTAGTCTCGACGTAGTTGTTTATCCATAATTGTGGTTTATTTATTGGCCAATGAACGAGCAAACTCGTTGATTTGTATTCCATCAAACGTTCCACTCGACATCATCAGTAGGGCGGTGTTGTCGTAGTTTTGTTTTTTTAGTTCTGTCTGCAAAGCTTCGCTCTCTGTAAAAACAACTACATTATTTGTGCCAAAGGCATTTTTTACATCCTCTTTTGTGATGGGAGAGAGGCGTTTATGTTCAATCACTTTGGGGTTGAAATACACGTATGCCACATCTGCCTCTTGCATGCAATCCTTGTATTGAGGCAGGAAATCTGCCATCAGACTAGAGAATGTATGCAGTTCCATACAAGCCACAAGACGTTTGTTGGGATAGCGCTCACGTACCGCATTGACGGTAGCACGCAGTTTGGATGGACTATGGGCAAAATCTTTGTAGGCAACATAATTACCGTACTCACATATTTTCTCCAATCGGTTGCTTGCACCGGTGAAAGTGGCTATTTCGCGATAGAAATCTTCTGCCTGAATGCCTATAGCCTGACATGCCAAGCAAGCAGCTTGTATGTTTTGCATGTTGTGTCGTCCAAACACCTGCATTTCCACATCGCCTGTGTATTCGCGGTAGGGAAGAATCTGCAAGGCTTGCCCGCTTTGTTGGGCTTCCTTCGCCAAAACTTGCAGATTCTCGTCACCGGCATAGTAGATGAATGTTTGTTCTATCGTTTTGACAAACTGACGAAACGTATCTACATATTGAGGGAAAGTGGGGAATACATTGATGTGATCCCATGCAATGCCTGTCAAGATGGCCACATGCGGATGATACCATAGGAATTTGCTACGCCTATCCAGCGGGCTGGTCAAATACTCATCTCCCTCAAACACCGCATATTTAGCCGTATCGCTTAGGCGAACCATGCGCTCAAAGCCTTCTATCTGAGCCCCTACCATATAGTCCGCTTCTATACCCAAATGTTTTAGTACATGCAGTATCATAGAGGTGGTAGTGGTTTTGCCGTGACTACCACCGATGACGATGCGAACCTTATCTTTGGTTTGCTCATACAGGTACTCCGGAAACGAGTATATCTTGATTCCCAACTCGCGTGCGCGCACTAATTCAGGATTGTCCTCGCGAGCGTGCATACCGAGTATGATGGCATCTATGTCCGGTGTGATACGTTCGGGATGCCAACCCATTTGGTCTGGTAGTAGTCCTGCGTTGCGAAGATGAGTTAGGGCAGGGTCGAATATCTCATCATCCGACCCTGTCACGTGATATCCCTGCTTGCTTGCTACAGCCATTGCCAGATTGTGCATGGCTGCGCCACCTATGGCGATAAAATGTATCCGCATCTCTAATCTTTACGCTCTACTCTCTCAACTGAATAACTTACCGAAGTCCTCGTGGCTGATAGCTTGTTCATCTATCTTAGCCACAGCTTTGAGAGCTTCATAGATTTTGTTTTCCGCTACGCGCTCCACGATACCACGCAGTTGGTCATCTTTCTTGAGCATCTCCTGAGCAAAGCTGGTCAGGTACTGATCCTCCACGTGCATGAGACCATATTGCATAAATTGCATTTTTGCAACTTCTTTCGCGTATGCTTCCACTTCCTCTTTCTCCACTTGGATGTTATATTTCTTCATCAGCTGGTCTTTAGCCAAATGCCACTTGAGTTCTTCCACCATTTGTGGGAATTCTTTCTCCAACTGCTCATCGGTGAGTTTGTCGTTGGTGGTTTTAACCCAGCGTTTCAAGAATGCTTCAGGCATTTCTATTTTTTCCATCTTCTTCATGATGGTAGCCTTCATGTCCAGCCCAAACTTGTATTTGCTATCCTCAGCCATATTCTCTTCTATTTCGGCTTTCACTTTAGCGCGGAAATCAGCTTCGTCTTTGATATTGTTTTCGCCATACACTTTAGCGAACAACTCACCATCTACGGCAGCTGCTGTGTGGCGGGTGATACTCTGGATTTCAAAGGTAAAGTCCGAGGTCAACTCTTTGGCTTCTTCTTTCTTGATATCCAACATCGACGCTACTTCTACTTCGCTCTTATAAGCTTTCATAGGATTGAAAGTGATGACATCTCCCTTCTTAGCACCGAAGAATAACTTTTGTGATTTTTTCTCTTGAATGTATTGAGGATTGAGCATCGCATTCTCTTTGACGATACCGCCCTCTTTTTGCTCAGTCATGAGTCCTTTCAGTACGTCACCTTCCTTGACATCATCTGCTTCTACGTAGTCACCAAAGCGCTCTGCGTATGCGTTCACTTGGTTTTGCACCATCTCATCGGTAACGGTGATGTTGTAAACGGTTACCTTGTTGCGACCATTGAGGTTGGCGTCAAACTCAGGAGCCAATGCGATATCAAAGGCAAATGTGAAAGTGTCTTGGGTATCAAAATCCACCTCAGGGGTCAATTCTTCATTAGGCAGTGGATCGCCCAGCACTTGCAGTTTCTCTGCCTCGATATACTCACCCAACTTAACACCGATAGTCTTGTTGATTACTTCAGCCATCACACCTTTACCATACATTTTCTTAACTAATCCGGTAGGTACCATGCCGGGGCGGAATCCGGGGATGTTGGCTTTTTTGCGAATTTCTTTCAATTCTTTTTGAACTTCTTCTTGATAATCTGCCGGCTCCACGGTCATAGTGAGCACAGCCATCATGTCTTTAACTTCAGATTGTTTGATTTGCATAATATTGATTGTTTTTATTAATTATCTATCGATTAGCACGTTTGCGTTCCAACTCATCCAAGATGATTTTTCTTAGGCGCATAGCATGGGGAGTTACCTCCACGTATTCATCTTCCTTGATATACTCCAACGCCTCTTCCAGCGAGAAACGGATTGCCGGAGGCAGTATAGCTTTGTCATCGGCTGATTTAGAACGCATGTTGGTTAAGTTCTTAGCCTTGATAACATTGATAACGATATCGCCTTCTTTGGCATTTTCGCCTACCACTTGTCCTGCATACACTTCTTCTTGCGGGTCAATAAAGAATCGACCGCGGTCTTGCAGTTTATCCAGCGCGTACGCCGATGCTGTTCCTGCTTCCATAGCTATCAGCGAACCATTGGTACGTTTCTCTATCTCGCCCCTGTATGGTTGGAACTCCAAGAATCGGTGTGCCATGATGGCCTCGCCGGCACTCACGTTCATCACGTAAGTACGCATACCTATGATACCACGGGAGGGAATGATAAACTCCAGTTGTACACGGTCATTAACCAAATCCATCTTGGTCATTTCACCCTTATGCGTGGATACGTATTCAATGATTTTGCCACTGCATTCGTCAGGCGTATTGACAGTCAACTGCTCTACCGGTTCACACTTGACGCCGTCTATCTCCTTGATGATTACTTGTGGTTGTCCCACTTGTAGTTCATACCCCTCACGGCGCATGGTTTCTATCAGTACGGACAAATGCAGCACACCGCGTCCATATACACGCCAAGATGAGTCACTCTCGCTACTCTCGACACGCAGAGCCAAGTTCTTTTCCAATTCTTTCATCAGACGATCGTGAATGTGACGCGAAGTAACATATTTGCCGTCTTTGCCAAAGAATGGGCTATCGTTGATGGTAAATGTCATCGACATAGTAGGCTCATCGATGGCAATCGGTTTGAGAGGTTCGGGATTTTCAGCATCGCAAATCGTGTCGCCTATTTCAAATCCGTCTATACCTATCAGAGCACAGATATCGCCACTCTTCACCTCGGTAGTCTTGGTGTGTCCCATGCCGGAGAATGTGTGCAGTTCCTTGATTTTGGTTTTTAGTTTACTTCCATCTTTCTTGGCAAGCGTAACGATTTGCCCATCCTTGAGTGTGCCACGATGCACACGCCCAACGGCAATACGTCCCACGTAGGGGTTGTAGTCCAACGAGGTAATCAGCATTTGAGCTGTACCCTCCAGCACTTCCGGTTCGGGAATATACGCAATGATAGCATCCATCAGAGCGGTCAGGTCTGTGGTGGGTTGATGCCAATCGGTGGACATCCATCCATTCTTGGCTGAACCGTATATGGTTTGGAAATCCAATTGGTCGTCGGTGGCATCCAGATTAACCATCAGATCAAACACTGCCTCTTGCACCTCATCGGGGCGACAGTTGAGTTTATCCACTTTGTTGATGACTACGATAGGCTTTAGGTTCATCTGCAAAGCCTTTTGCAGCACAAAACGGGTTTGTGGCATCGGTCCCTCAAAGGCATCCACCAGCAGCAATACACCGTCAGCCATGTTCAATACACGTTCCACTTCGCCACCGAAGTCCGCGTGACCCGGAGTGTCAATGATATTGATTTTGTAGCCTTTGTACTCGATAGCTACATTCTTGGCAAGAATAGTGATGCCGCGTTCGCGCTCCAAATCGTTATTGTCAAGTATCAACTCCTTGTTTTCCACGCCCTCTTGGCGGGACTCCTTTACCACCTGTGCGGTGTAAAGCATCTTGTCAACCAGTGTCGTTTTGCCATGGTCAACGTGTGCAATAATTGCTATATTTCTTATCTTTTGCATAGTCGTTGTTGTAATAAAGCCCCTAAATACGCAAATTACGCACAAAAGTACTATAAATAATTGACATACACAACAAAAGTGTATGTTTCTTATATTTTTTTTGAGAAATAATTTGTGGGTATCAGATTTTTGTAGTACCTTTGCTGCCGTTTTTGGCTCGACTTGGAAGATTTCGTTTCTTCCGACGAAGGAAAGATGGCGGAGTGGTCGATCGCGGCGGTCTTGAAAACCGTTGACCTGAAAGGGTTCGGGGGTTCGATTCCCTCTCTTTCCGCATTTCACAAAAAAGGCACGATACAAACTTGTTTGTAACCTGCCTTTTTTCTGTTGCTCCGATTTATACCCATTTAGTCAATTCTTTCGGTGTGCCACACTCGTACCGCACCACTTTTTCTGTTACCGGATTGATGAACTCCAGACGATTGGCGTGGAGACAAAGGCGGTCAATCGGACTGCTGTCTGCATGAGCGAACTTGTGGTCGCCAACAATAGGATGTGCGATGGATGCCATGTGGGCACGAATTTGATTGGCTCCTTCGACTTGTAATTCAAGCAAAGCATATTGTTCGTTCTGGCGAATCACTCGATAATGTGTGTGTGCCGCTTTGCCATCATTCGGGGTTGGGGAAGAAATGAGCATGCCGGTCTGAGGGTCTTCACTAATCCATGTGCGAATATCGCCTTCCGGATGGCTCATATTGCCAACTACAAGAGCAACGTACCCGCGACAACGGATGAGTTGATCCCAGTACTCACGCATGTATTGTTGTAGTTCAACAGTCTTGGTCCAAATCAGCAATCCGCTGGTTTCGCGCTCAAGACGGTGGACACAATAAATACCATTGTGCACATCCTGTTTCTTGACATAGTGTTTCAGTATGGAGAATACTGTCGTTTCTTGGCTCTTGAGATTAGCGGGGACAGTAAGTATACCGTTGCGTTTCTCTACGATGAGGAAATTGGCATCCTCAAACAGAATACGAACCTTGGGATGGCGCAATTCCTGATTACCGCGATGGCGCGAAATAGTGACGGTGTCGCCTACTTTCACCGGTGTGTCATGGCGTGTTTGAATCGTGCCGTTGATAGCCACAAGGCGATGTGCAAGAAACGACTTGATAGTGGTTCGCGAGTTACCTGTTTCTCGCAGGAGAAATGAGAGAAGTGTGTCAGTCGAGTTAACACGAAGTTGGGTGTCTGGTTTGGATAACATTAGAGAAAGAACTTAATAGATGTGATTATCCATAAAATTTATAGTCAAAAGTCAAAAAATGTACAACGAAAATCGTTAGGTTTCTGTTATTGAGGTTTATTTTATTCTTATCCATGCTATCATGCCGAATAGGTTGACTATGAGCATGATGGTAAAAAGTACAATGGAGAACAGGTTGGCAATCATAATGAAGAAGACCAAACCGGATAAACAATATGCAATCCACCAAAACCAGGCATCCACTTTTTTGTAAATCATCCAGAAATTTGCCAAGCAGGATGCGGCAATCATCAACCCTCCTGCTATCTTGATGGCGATAGCATCACCCCATCCGTCATGATGGATAACCAGCGTAGTCAAAGCGTAATCTGCCAGCACAATGGCTAAGGCGATGATAGTGGTAATGATAGCTGTTTTATAGGATAGAAAAGTGGGAGTAAAAGCTTCGGAAGAGGCAGTTGGGTTTAGGGTTTGTTTGCGCCACGATAGCAGCGAAAAAATCAGGAACGGCGTAAAAAGGCACACATACAAAATCACTAAATCGAAACTGCCACGCAGATAAAATTGCACGCTGAGCAGCAGAGACATCAATATGCCCGGATAAAAACCCAAGTAGTTTTTAGGGTTGCGAATGGTCAGTACGTATGCCGTACCTAAAACGCTGGCAGGGATACCTACCACAAACGATGGGTCTTGCCACTGCAATAGCACACCTTGGAGCGAAGGGTAACACCACTCAACAATAACCAAGATTGCAAAAAGGATGGCATAAATGAGCAACGATAGAAAACTTTGCTTGCCTAATTCACGAAATAGTTCCATACAAAAAACAATAAGGGCGAGCACTAATGGCTCGCCCCTTAATGAAAACATAATTATTTACGTTTGCGATTTCCGTAGCGAGACATGAACTTATCTACGCGACCAGCGGTATCGACGAGTTTCGATTTACCGGTATAGAACGGGTGAGATGTGTTCGAAATCTCAAGCTTAATCAGAGGATACGTAGTACCATCGATTTCAATCGTATCTTTCGTAGCAGCGGTGGAGCGGCTGAAGAACTGGGTACCATCAGACATATCTTTGAAAACAACTACGCGGTAGTTTTCGGGATGAATTCCTTGTTTCATAAAAAGCTCTGTTTTTAATGGTTAAACAATTACTCAGCAACTACGTTGAGCTTAATTTCAGCCTTAACCTCGCGGTGGAGCTTAGCATAAGCGATTACTTCGCCAAGTTCCTTAACAGGCTCTACAGTGATGACACGTTTGTCAATCTCAAAACCTTGAGCTGCGAGAGCTTCTGCGATTTGAGCGGTAGTGATAGTACCGAAAATCTTGCCATCCTCATTAGCCTTAGCAGCCAAGGTGATGGTGGTAGCAGCGAGTTTCTCTGCAGTAGCTTGAGCGTCAGCAAGCAGTTTAGCTAACTTATGAGCTTGTTGCTTAAGGTTCTCAGCCAATTGTTTACGATTGCTTTCGTTAGCAATGATAGCCATCTTGTTAGGAATGAGGTAGTTACGTCCGTAACCATCTTTTACCTTAACGATATCGTTTTTGTAGCCCAAATTAGCTACATCTTGAATCAGAATAATTTCCATAACTTTAATTTTTTAAACTTAATTAAACGTAAAAACTTTAAACCATAAAAACTTAAAGTTACTTCATCATATCGGTAACGTAAGGAAGCAGAGCCAAATGGCGAGCTTTCTTAACAGCTTGAGCCACTTTGCGTTGATACTTCAAACTGGTACCGGTGATACGACGTGGCAGGATCTTACCTTGCTCGTTGAGGAACTTTTTGAGGAACTCTGGATCCTTGTAATCAATGTACTTGATACCACTTTTCAAGAAGCGGCAGTACTTTTTCTTCTTCTCTACATTCTGTTGTGGAGTCAGATAGCGAACTTCTTCATTCTGTGCCATAATTAAGCCTCCTCTTGTTTGGGTTCAACATTAGCCGTCTTAGCATGGCGGCGTTTCTCTGCATACTCAAATGCATACTTGTCAAGACGCGTGGTGAGGAAACGAATGATGCGTTCGTCACGACGGAATGCTGTCTCGAGTGTAGCGACAATGGCAGGTTCAGCATCAAATTGCAGAAGGCAATAGAAACCTGTCGTTTTGCCTTGGATAGGGTAAGCTAATTTCTTCAAACCCCACTCCTCATGGTTCAGGATGGCTGCTCCATTCTCCTTGAGAAGGTTCTCGAATTTGTCGACCGCTTCCTTCATCTGAGCCTCAGACAAAACGGGAGTCAATACGAAAGCGGCTTCATAGTGATTTAACATAAATGTTAGTTGTTTAAAATGAGTTAATACTATCTTCTAGATATTCTAGGCATCCTAGATATTCTAGGCTATGTTTCGAGCATAACGCCGAAAAAGCGTGCAAAGGTACTACATAAATTTGAACCGTGCAAATTTTTTTGGAAGAAAAATTCAAATTTCTTTATCCCACTGTGCCTTCCAAACTTACTTGGAGCAACTTTTGAGCTTCTACAGCAAACTCCATAGGCAGTTTGTCCATGACTTCTTTGGCGTATCCGTTGACGATAAGTCCTACTGCATCTTCTATTCCGATACCGCGTTGTTGACAGTAGAAGAGCTGGTCTTCGGATATTTTGCTGGTGGTGGCTTCATGCTCCACGATGGCACTGGGATTGGCTATTTGCATATCGGGGAATGTGTGTGCCCCACATTTATCACCCAGTAGCAGGCTATCGCATTGACTGTAGTTGCGGACGTTTTGGGCATGAGATGCCACTTTGACTAGTCCGCGGTAGGAGTTTTGGCTGCGTCCGGCACTGATACCTTTGCTTATTATGCGCGAGCGCGTGTTAGAGCCTAGATGAATCATCTTAGTCCCCGTATCTGCCTGTTGGTAGTTGTTCGTAACAGCCACCGAGTAGAACTCCGCTGATGAGTTGTCGCCTTTGAGAATGCATGAGGGGTACTTCCATGTGATGGCACTGCCTGTCTCGACCTGTGTCCAACTGAGCCGGGCGTTCTCGTAGGTAATACCGCGTTTGGTGACGAAATTGAAAATACCTCCTTTCCCCTCTTTGTCGCCCGGATACCAATTCTGTACGGTGGAGTACTTAACTTCTGCGTCCTTGTGTACAACTATTTCCACGATGGCGGCGTGTAGTTGGTTCTCATCGCGCATGGGGGCTGTGCACCCTTCCAAATAACTGAGGTAGGCTCCTTCATCTGCTATGAGCAAGGTACGTTCAAACTGTCCTGTGTTGCCCGCATTGATGCGAAAATAGGTGCTGAGCTCCATGGGACAACGAACACCTTTTGGGATATATACAAAACTGCCGTCCGAAAATACAGCAGAGTTGAGAGCGGCATAGTAATTGTCAGAGTAGGGTACAACCGAACCTAAGTATTGACGAACTAAATCGGCATGTTCGCGCACTGCCTCGCTGATGGAGCAGAAAATAATACCCTGCTTGGCTAATGTTTCGCGGAAGGTGGTTTTGACACTGACAGAGTCCATCACAGCATCCACAGCCATATTGCCAGCCAAGGCTGCCCGTTCTTCCAATGGAATGCCGAGTTTATCGAACGTCTTCTCTATTTCCGGATCTATCTCGTGTTGCGTGTCGCTACTAGATGGCTTCTTGGGAGCAGCATAGTAGGAGATGGCTTGAAAATCTATATCCGGAATATCCAAATGTGCCCATTGGGGTTGTGGCATGGTCAGCCATTTGCGGTAGGCTTTTAGACGAAAATCCAATAGCCACTCAGGTTCCTGCTTTTTGGTGGAGATGAGACGTATCACATCTTCGTTGAGCCCACGAGGAATGATATCGGTATCTACTTGTGTGGTAAACCCGTATTTATAGTCTTGTTCTGTGATGTCACGAATGATGTCAGCCATGATGTATTCAAAAAAAAGTAGCCACCCATAGGCGGCTCTTTCGTGAGGTCGGTAGCAGATTCGAACCGCTGACCCCGGTTTTGCAGACCGGTCCCTAACCACTCGGGCAACCGACCAAATGTTGAAATCGGCTGCAAAGGTACTACATTTATTTGGAGTACACAAATTTTTTCAATAAAAAAGTAAAAAAAACTTCTATGAGGCAGAATGAGAAATAAAAAAATGCAATGGGTTGAAAGCAAAATTTGTGCAAGTAAAAATATTATAGTACCTTTGCGTGTTTTTTTTAAGGGGTGTTCTAATAATTGCTTTTTGAATGAATTGGTACTTTTTGTTTGATAGATTGTTGGTTTGATTGAAGGAGCAGTGCGAGCACTGTGACAGAATGAAAGTCAGCAAGATACAATCAAAAAGACCAAGGCGTCAAAAAAGTGTTGTTCCACCCATTCAGTAATGTTTAACTCGTTAACGGGGAATTTTAGAACACCCCTTTAGAAGATGTACACCATTTTGGACATAAGGCGCCCGATAGAGCAGGAGTTTCATACTTATGAGAAGTTGTATGCATCCACACTCGTAAGTGATAATCCGTTGCTGCATGATGTGTTGAACTACATATCTACTAAGCAGGGTAAACAACTGCGCCCACAGTTGGTACTACTGGCAGCGAAATTGTGCCGTGGTGTCACCGAGAAGACGCTCAAAACGGCGGTAGCATTGGAATTGATGCACAATGCCAGTTTAGTACACGATGACGTGGTGGACGCATCGCCTTATCGTCATGGTAGCGAATCTATACAGGAGCGTTGGACCAACAAGGTAGCCGTGCTCGTGGGGGGTTACCTGCTGAGTGTTATCATGAATATATTAGTGGATTTGCGCCATAGCCGTATTATGTCTATTGTGTCCAATATGGCGAAAAATCTCTCTTCGGGCGAGATGTTGCAACTATACCACAAGGGTTCAATGTGGATTGACGAGCATTGTTATTACCAAATCATTGAGCAGAAGACGGCACGTTTATTCGCTGCTTGCATGGAAGCGGGTGCTGAGTCATCCGGTTGCACAATGCGGCAGGCTACTGCCTTGCGGGACTTTGGACTGCATTTGGGCATGTGTTTCCAGATTAAAGACGATGTGTTGGACTATTCGGATAGCGAAGAGATAGGCAAACCCACCATGAGTGATATACGTGATGGCAAAGTTACGCTACCACTACTCATCGCACTCAATCGTGCTCCAAAGGATGAAGCACAGGCCATCAAAATACGTTTGGAACAGCCGTTGACTATTCCTGAGGATGATGTGCGTAGCTTTGTGCTTCGTTACGACGGCATCGGATATGCCTATCAGCAGATGCAGAAGCATAAACAAAAAGCCGTAGAAGCACTCAAATGTTTCCACGACTCTCAGGCTAAGTCCAGTTTACTTCAATTACTGGATTATTCGATCAATCGTCTCAAGTAATTCTTCTCGTTTGTTTTGGTCACTGATTGGTTCGATGACATCCTTCATGAATGCACCGAGCAGAAGGCGACGTGCGGTGTTTTCGTCCAGACAGCGCTGCTGCATGTAGAATAGGGCAGATTCGTCCATCTGTCCTGTGGAAGCGCCGTGTGTAGCCTTGACATCATCAGCATAAATCTCCAGTTGTGGGCGCGTGCGCACTTCGGCAGTGGAGGATAATAATAGGTTGCGATTGGTCTGATGGGCTTCAGTCTTTTGTGCATCGGGAGCGATGTACAGTTCGCCCAGAAATTCTCCCTTGGCTTTACCTCCCAGAATAAACTTAATCAATTGATTGGATGTCCCACCTCCTACTAGGTGTCGGACATTGGTGTGAGTGGTTGCCTTGTCGTTGTCAGTAAGATAAGCGAGATGATAAATCTCAGTCGTACAATCAGTTGCGGCTTGCTCCACTACAATGTGGTTGGCATATTGTCCGCCTTGAATATCCACAACAAAAAGCCGAAGGGTGGATCCCTCCTGCTGCGTAAAAGTGATATCGAGGTTCGACTGATTGAGATAAACCTCTTCTACAATTTGCCCTTGTGTTATTGTGTGCTTAACCATTCGTATCCCTTGTCTTCCAATTCAAGAGCCAATTCTTTGCCGCCTGTTTTGACTATTTGTCCGTCTGCAAGCACGTGCACATAGTCGGGTACGATATAGTCCAATAGCCGCTGGTAGTGCGTGATGACGATGGAAGCATTGTCAGCAGTGCGAAGTTGGTTGACTCCTTCTGCTACGATGCGCAGTGCATCTATATCGAGCCCGGAGTCCGTTTCATCCAATATACTGAGACAGGGCTCAAGCATGGCCATCTGGAATATTTCGTTTTTCTTTTTTTCTCCACCGGAAAATCCTTCATTCACGGAGCGGTTTTGCAACTTATCTGCTAAACCTACGAGTTTGCGTTTATCGCGCATTAGGCGCAGGAACTCAGTAGAGGAAAGTGGTTGGAGTCCTTGATATTGGCGTTTCTCATTGAGGGCTGTGCGCATGAAGTTAACCATAGATACACCCGGAATCTCGACAGGGTACTGAAAACTGAGGAACACCCCTTCGCGAGCCCTTTGTTCGGGAGGCATGGTGAGCAGGTTCTTGCCACGTAGATATATCTCACCGGCAGTGACCTCATAGAGTGGATTGCCTGTCAATACGGCACTCAATGTGGATTTGCCTGCGCCATTAGGTCCCATGATGGCATGAACGGTACCGGCTTCAACACTCAGGTTTACGCCTCTCAAAATCTCCTTGCCTGCGATGGAGGCATGTAGGTCTTTTATCTCCAGTAAATTCATGGCAGTGACTTATTTGATAACGGTGAGCAGGGTAGAACCTACGGCTTGCAGAGTGGTTTTGTCAATATGACGCATATCGTCCTGCAGGGTGTGCCACCAAGCCGGAAAACCTGTGTTTTGACGTGCATCGTAGTTGATGATATCTACACAAGGAATACCACCGAGCAGATTAACATAGTAGTGATCATCGGTGATAGGCATGGCGTGTTGCTGCTGGAAGTAGCGGCCATAACCTAATTCGTTCCCGACACGCCATATCTTCTCGACGTAATCACCGGCGTTTTGCATAGAGTAGTACTCTTTAGGGAACGTAGCATCCGGTGCTCCTACCATATCCAGCAGAATGCCGTATTGATAGAGCCCTTGATGTCCCTGACGAACCATCTCACTTGCCCACATCTGACTGCCTAAACACCATGTGTCTTCTCGTTGCATACCCGTGTAGAAGGAGGGTGTCCCCATGTCTTCGCAGTCAAAGAACACAAAGTCAATAGGTTGCGTCAAATTGGCGCGATGGGTGCTATCTGACAGCACACGTGCTATCTCCAGCAGTACTCCCACACCACTGGCACCATCGTTGGCTGCCGGTACCGGTAAGTAGCGATTTTCATATAATTCTTCCTCATCACACCACGGACGACTATCGTAATGAGCACATAGTAGCAGGTGTTTGCGCGACTCAATTTGTGGCGTTGTTAGACGTGCCAGAATGTTGTAAACCGCCTGCGGCTGACCGGCATAATTGGTCATCGTGCCCTGCTGTAGATTGATTTGCATGCCACAAGCCTTGAGGTGATTGATGATATAGAGGATACATTGCGTATGCGCATCGGTGCCGGGCACGCGTGCCCCTAAAGCCACCTGATCATCGATATACCGATAGGCAGAGTCAGCATTGAAGATAGGCTCTTGTGTTTGTGATGGCATAGCGGCAGGCCGGTTGCCACATGTAACCAGCCCCATTGCCGCTGTCAGAAGAATCAATAGATGTTTCATTTATTTAATATTCAGTTCGCTAATGGAGCGGTGCTCTTGGATAGCGAGTATGGTTTCTGCGATGGGTTCGGCTATGCTGACTACTTTAACCTTGTTGCAACGAGTGGCGTCAAATGGGATAGAGTCGGTAAATACCAATTCCTCCAGTTCGCTTTGCAGAATATTGGTGCACGCATTACCCGACATGATACCGTGGGTAACAACAGCGCGTACCGAAACGGCACCTGCATCTTTCATCACTTTGGCTGCTTTGCATAGTGTGCCGGCTGTATCAGCCATATCATCTACAATGACAACGTTTTTGCCGGCAACATCACCCAATACGCGCATCTCGCTCACTTGGTTAAAGTCAGGGCGATGTTTGTAGCAAATAATCATAGGCACCTCATTGTCGGTGATGGTATGCATTTTTTTGCAGAAAGCAGCAGCACGTTTGCTACCTCCTACATCGGGAGAAGCTACTACCAAATTCTCCAAGTTGAGACTGGCAATGTAGTTGCAAAGTACATTAGCACCGTATAAGTGATCTACAGGAATATCAAAGAAACCTTGAATCTGGTCAGCATGCAGGTCATAGGTAATCACACGGTCTGCACCTGCACCTTGTATCATGTTTGAAACCAATTTAGCGCCGATGGAAACACGCGGTTTGTCCTTGCGATCCTGACGAGCCCAACCGAAATACGGGATGACGGCTATCACTTTGTATGCACTGGCACGCCGAGCAGCGTCGATCATGAGCAACAGTTCCATTAGGTTGTCACTGGTAGGATTGGTCGGTTGTACCAGATAAACCGATTGACCGCGAACTGACTCTAAAAAACTCACAGCAAATTCGCCGTCCGAAAAACGGTCGACTTTTACTTGTCCGAGACTGCATCCGAGGATGTCACAAATACGCTGAGCAATAGCTCCGCCTTGACTGCCCGCAAATACTTTGTATGGGCTTGCTTCAAACACCATGGTGAATAAAATTTTAAGTTTATTAATTAATTGTATGGGTTTTCAGTTTGACGGCACAAAGGTACTACTTTTTTTTGACGTGAGCAAACAAAAAAGCAGTTATTTTTAAGGGACTTCTATAAATTTATTTGAAGACGAAATAGACAGCTAAAATCAGGAAAACACCCGCTAATAAATGATTCCATTTCAACTGCATATGAAATGCGATAACGGAAAAAGTGACAAATACCACCAGTGTGATAACTTCTTGAATCACTTTTAGTTGCATGAGACTGAATGGACCACCGTTGCCTTCAAATCCGATACGATTGGCAGGAACCTGCATGCAGTATTCCAGAAATGCGATAAGCCACGAGCCG
Organism: Candidatus Colicola coprequi; assembly: GCA_018065765.1. Lineage (GTDB taxonomy): Bacteria > Bacteroidota > Bacteroidia > Bacteroidales > Paludibacteraceae > Colicola > Colicola coprequi. The sequence goes on along the minus strand of JAGHSR010000166.1, from coordinate 1,197 downwards.
ACTATCACGAGAATCAGTGGCATATGGTCTGTTACGACACCCTTGTTCTGCAGCAGTAAATGTCCATACCATGCCAATGTCATGAATATATTGGCAGTCAAGAGTAATAGAATTGTATATATGCCGTGCATATTGGTTTGTATTGTTATATGTTTATTTATTCAGTTATTACCCCAATTTGAAACTTGTTTTCAAATAGAAGAGCGGAGCGGCAAGTTGCCCTAACGACTGCGGGGCAGTCGGTCAATGCAATCTTGCTCACGAACGCGAAGCGCGTGCCACAGGCTGCTCTTGATATCAGGGTTGATGCGTTGCAGGTGCTTCATCCATTGGTGTGCATCGGTTCGGCTGGAGGTGTGTTCGTAAGGACAGAGCACTGTTTGCTGTTGGTATCCGGTCAATTCTGCATAGGTGCGAATATCGTCCTCATCAATCAGGCATAGGGGGCGGATTATCTCAAGGGGCATTTTGTTCATTTGTAGTTTGGGTGGCATGGACGAGAAAGTGCCTTGAAAAACAGTGTTCATCAGCAATGTTTCCAGTATATCATCACGATGATGTCCCAGAGCAATCTTGTTACAACCAATCTCTTGTGCTACGTCAAACAGCACCTTACGGCGGTACCATGAGCATAGAAAACATGGATCTTTCTCTTTGGCATTCTCTATTGGCAGGATGTCCGTATCACGTACCAACAACTGCACACCGAATTTTTCACAGTGATGCTGCAAATAGTGAATGTCGCTTTTATAGTTTCGTTCCCGCACGCGAACATGCAGAGCAGTAACTTTTATGCGAGGAACGAAGATAGAGGCTTGCCTCCCTAACAACTCTACCAAAGCCAACGAGTCTTTGCCGCCACTGAGCCCTGCTAATATATGATCTCCATCTTCGAGTAATCGGTAATCAGCCGATGCACGCCGAAATAATCGGGTTAGACGATTGAGTTGGGCGTCACGTAATATCTCTTGTTCTGTTTTCGTAGTTGTTTGTTGCTCTTGCCTGAGATAATATTGTACCTATAGAAATAATGCGCGCATAACGCGTACGCGCGTGGACGGAAAACGACCTGCAAAGGTAAGGCTTTTGCGCGACCTATGCAAATTTTGGTGCAAAATATATGTCTTTTTATTTGTTTGTTCCCAAAAATCTTTGTACCTTTGCAGCCAGTTTTTCGAGTTATCGAAAACAAAATAG
>JAGHSR010000070.1 GCA_018065765.1 Candidatus Colicola coprequi | reverse complement strand
CCTCTGCGCTATCCATCTGCCCAATGTCTCTGAGTTGCAACTCGGTGTCATAGTCGGTGACGATGACAACGGTTATGTGGTTCAGAACGATGGCTTCCGCTATGTCACCATCTCAAATAACGGTTTCCGTTCGTACGAACAGTTACGCGTAGAGGAAGCGGTCATCCATCCGTTCTGCTCCTATTTCGTGCAGTCTGCAGGCGAAGGAACCCTCACGTTCCAAACAACTCAACGTGCCCTTGCACCACGCCGCGCACCGCAACGTACAAGCAAAACAGAATTTCCGTTCACCCTGCTCGTTCAGCAGGGCGCTGAAACAGCCTCCACAGGTTTCCTGTTAGGCGCTGCCTTCACTACCGCATACGACTTCAACGCCGACCTGAGCAAGATGTTCGGCGACAGCGAGAACCTGTCACTGTACTCCTACGCACCCGCTGACCCCAAGACAGCACTCGCCTTCCAAGCACTCGACGAACAGTCCGCCAAACAACTGGCTCTGCCAATCGGTATTATCACCGGCGCTAAGTCAGGTACAATGACCGTCTCTGTGCAGCACGCCGCCGACTTGACTGCGGATTTTGAGGCTATCTACCTGATAGACAACGCTTCCGGCAAAGTGACCAACCTCCTCTACGAAAACTACACATTCGCATTCAACGTGTCCAACATAGAGAACCGACTTGCTATCCAAGCCATCTGCCGCACTCATGACGAGACACCTACCTCCTCTCCTGCTGTGCTCAATGGCACTGCTAACGCATCCAATGGCATTTATACCGTCACCGGACAACGCATCGGCGATGCGAAAACCCTCTCCTCACACGTGCGCGCGGGTATTTATATAGTGGTAACCGACAACGGGGTTCATAAAATCGTACTGCCATGATAATCCACTCTCCATTCTCCATTCTCCATTCTCAATTCTCCATCCTGCTTTTTGCATTTTGCATTTTGCATTTTGCATTCTGTTTCTCCCTTCCGGCTTGGTCTAATACACCCTACAGCGGTAATACACAGTTCGGAGGCGATGCACGTTTCTACAACGCCAGCGATAGCAGGTACCGCTTGTTTGAAGTTTCCGGTAACATCCCCTCACAGGGCTGGGGAGAACCCATGCCGATGCAACCTACATCGGCGACTTTTTCTTCTCAATCAGGGCACGGCTATCTCCGCCACGCATACACCCTGCCGGTCTCGGCTATGTCCTTAGGTAGCGGCGTATCGGCAGAAGAGGCACTCAGCACCGCCTCACAGTACCGCCGCGTCGGACCACGACGCGCGCTGGGCGATGGTGATGAAGACGAAGGCCCCGGCTTTGACCCTGCCAACCCGGGTAGTGACTCACCCATCGGCAGTCCTATCCTCCCGCTCCTGCTGCTGACTATCGTCTATGCAGTGAGTAAATGGAGAATCCAAAAATCAGCTAAAAACGATTGAATAAGTGTCGGTCAAGTGTCGGTCAAGTGTCGATCGACCCTCGAGAGACTGTCGAGAGACTGTCGAGAGACCCTCGAGAAAGCGTCCGGTAACAAGAGCGCGAAATAATGCGCAACAAAGTGGAGATAGCGGGATTCGAACCCGCGTCCAAACAAGGAACACATACGCTTTCTACATGCTTATCTTGGCCTTCATTTTCGACCGCATGCAAAACCCAAGCCACCTACACACAGCTTATCTGCTTAGTTGTCATTTCCATATCGCAGCCTATGAAAACTATCCTCGCAATTCCCGCACCGCTATATCCATTCAGCCGCGAGGCCGGGCTTGGAGCGATGTCTCGATTCAGCACCTAGTGCCGAAATTAAGCTAACCTACTATACTTCGGTTAGGCAGCGAGAGCTACACTATTGTTGCCAGTTAAAATTGACTGAGTCCTATTAACGAGTGGTACTCATACTCGGCATGCTTACGCATCCATTCTACCTGCTGTCAAAACCAGTTATCCCCTTGCGTTCGGCAACAAGCTACGTTGAAGCCTCATTATTTTTTCTTTCAAAAAAACATTTGAGACTGCAAAGGTACACTTTTTTTGGATAATCACCAAAAATATTTGTATAATTCTGAAAAAACACCTATCTTTGCACGTTGTTTTTGATTTTTGAATGTTATTCTTGAAAATCTTATCGTATATGAAACGGTTTTATTTGTTGATGATTGGAGTTCTGTGCTCCATAGTGCTCTTGGCACAGCAGCCTAAGTACATTTTTTACTTCATTGGAGATGGCATGGGTGTGAATGCGGTGACCTTGACCGAAATGTATATGGCAGAACTGCAGGGGCGCATTGGCATTGAACCATTGTGTATGACTCAATTTCCTTATTCCGGACAATTGAGAACTTTCTCTGCCTCTCATAGTATCACCGATTCTTCCGCAGCCGGCACTTGCTTGGCTTCGGGTAAAAAAACCACCAACCACATGGAGGGTGTTACTCCAGATGGTTCGCCCGCTGTCAGCGTTGCTGAAAAACTCAAGCAAGAAGGGTGGGCTGTCGGTGTTTCCACGTCGGTCAGCATCAACCATGCCACCCCGGGTGCTTTCTATGCACATGTGGAAAGCCGTAGTGACTACTACCACATCGGTCAGCAGTTGACTCAGTCTAACTATGATTTTTTTGCCGGAGGTACCTTTATTAATCCGAATAACAAGAACAATGCCGATGATCCTAATCTGTATGACATGGCTGAGCAGGAAGGATATGTCATTGCCAGAGGTTATGCCGATTTTCTGACCAAACAGGATGCACCCAAGATGATCTTGCTCCAACCCAACGAAGGTTTGGATAAGAACAAAGCAGGTGGTGGTTGCCTACCACGCAGTTTTGGTCGTGATGAGGATGCTCTGACGCTTGCTCAAATCGTTGAAGCAGGCATTATGTCTCTCTCTCGCAATGAGAAGTTTTTCCTTATGGTAGAGGCAGGTCAGATTGACATGGCTGCCCATAGCAACGATGCTGCCACCGTCATCGATGATATGTTAGAGATGAACAAGGCTGTGCAAGTGGCATACGATTTTTATCTGCAGCACCCGGACGAAACACTCATTGTTATCACCGCAGATCACGAAACAGGAGGTCTGACGCTGGGTGTCGGCTCTTCTTCACTTAAACTCAAGTTGCTCCAGAACCAAAAAGTGACTTCCGATACGCTCAATGAACATATCACCAACCTCTGCGAACAATACGGCAAGCGTCTCAAGTGGGAACAAGTCAAACAGGTACTTACACAAGATTTCGGTTTTTACGCAGGTATAGAGATTACTCCTGAGGAGGATGCCGCACTTCGCAAGCAGTTTGTTATCATGCAGAAAGGAAAGGACAAATCCGTCAAAACCCTCTACTCTGAAATCAAACAACTCAGCAATGCTGCTCTAAAATTGATAAACAAAAAGGCTAAAGTGGGATGGATTACTACTTCCCATACCGCCAATCCGGTGCCTGTGTTTGCTGTAGGTGTCGGAGCAGAGCGATTTGCAGGATGGCATGACAACTCTGAGGTTGCTCCCACGATACACAAACTGGCAACGGGCAAGGTGATGGAATAAGTTGTGCGGGATTGATAGAATACCCTTTATTCTAACTCGGGCAGAATCTCTTCCCAAAGAAACCCCCGCTGAAGACAGAATCGTGCTACTTGATCTCGAGTGGCACCTTTCTTTTTTTGAATTACTTGCCGGAGTATGCGAATATACTCGTTTTTATCGATATTATTTAAAGCTTGTTGAATGAGTGTATCGGGCTCATTTTTAGCCCGAAGCATGACCTGTATCTTGTATCGTCCCCAACCCTGAAATAGCAATTTATCATGGACGAAAGCGTCTATATATCGCCGGCTATTGATATAATTATCTCGTTTCAGTTGAGCCACTATCTCATCCATTAGGTTTTCAGCACATCCCCACTGACGGAGTTTATCCCTCACTTCCGACTCGCAATGCTCAGTATGAGCGCAATACACTTGCGCCTTATTCCTTAATTCGTCCACAGACCATTCGTTGTTTGCCATATATATCCTCTTTTATCGTAACATCCGTATAACCTGCCTGTTCCATGAGTTGTGCCACTTCAGTGCCAAATTGCTCGTTTATTTCCATGAACAAGCGTTGTCCCTTTCTCATGTTCGCGATACGATGGTAAAACACCAATGGGTCATTGTCACTTACAAATAGAGCCTGTACAGGTTCATAGTGGAGGACTCTCTCATCCATCGTTGCTTTCTCCTTTTCCATCACGTAGGGCGGATTGCTGACAATGCAGTCAAAACATTCGATTTCATCGGATAAAATATCCACTTTTTTGAATGTTATATTCACGTGATTTGCTTTGGCATTCTCTTTCGCTATTGACAGCGCCTTTTCGCTACTGTCAATGGCGGTAAGTTCCCAGTTAGGATGGCGACTTTTTAGAGCAATGGCTATACATCCGCTACCGGTGCCGATGTCCATAACGCGTAACTTAGAATCATGGCAATATTGCTCCACTAACTCTACCAACTCTGCCGTTTCAGGACGGGGAATCAGAGTGGCAGGAGTAACTTTGATATCCAGTCCCATCCATTGTGTGTGACCAAAAAGGTATTGAATAGGCTCTTTTTTTAGCAATCGTTGCAAAATAATTTCTATATTCGGAATATTTATTGTACCTTTGCAGCCCATTATCTCGTAGCGGGACATGGACGTGGATTCTTCAAGAATCCAGTAGGTCAAATCCCAAGCCTCGTCCGGTCCGTATGTGGAAAGTAAGGTGGAGTAGATATAATCGAAGCATTCTTTCATGCTGCAAAGATACAGTTTTTATTTGAAATCGCCAAACCAAGATGATAAATTCGCATGAAAAATATATGGCTCGTTGCTTGCAGCTGGCGCAGCTTGGGCAATACTACGTTGCCCCCAATCCTATGGTGGGGGCAGTGTTGGTGGATGATGGAGGCTGCATCATTGGTGAAGGATGGCACCGTGAGTATGGCAAAGCCCATGCTGAGGTCAACTGCCTGATGGATGCCGAGACACGTGCCACTTTGCCAATCGACTATCCATCTTGTACACTGTATGTTAGTTTGGAGCCTTGTAGTCACTATGGCAAAACACCGCCCTGTGCCAAGTTAATCATAGAGAAGCATATAGGCAAGGTGGTGGTGGGCATGTCAGACCCCAACCCACTCGTTGCCGGACGGGGAATAACGATGCTGCGTAGTGCCGGAATAGAAGTGGAAGTAGGGGTGTTGGAGGCACAGTGCCGTTGGCTCAATCGCCGTTTTTTGTGCCTGCAAACACAGCACCGTCCATATGTGATACTCAAGTGGGCGCAAACCGCTGATGGGTATCTGGACGTACAACGCACTTTGACGCAAGCAGCAGAGGGACCACTAATGATATCCTCACAGTTGACCAAACAGATAGTACATCGTCTTCGGGCTGAAAATATGGCTATCTTAGTGGGTAAACGCACGGCACTATTGGACAATCCCAAACTGCTCACCACACGCTGGAGTGGGCGCAACCCTATACGCATTTTGCTGGATAGACATCAGCAGGTATGCAAGGACAACAACATCTTCTCTGCGGATGCTCAGACCATCGTCTATAGCGACAATACCGATTGGGAATACGTACTTTCCGATATGGCTGAGCGCGGTATTCATTCGGTGGTGGTGGAAGGAGGGGCTCAGGTGTTGCAGTCGGTGTTGGATTCCGGCATATACGATGAGATACATATCGAAGTTTCTCCCAATACGCTTGTAGTTGGGCAGAAAGGTGTTTTAGCTCCCGCCGTTGTGCTGCCCGATAAACCTGCCAAAGTGTTGTATCAACATCGTTTGTACGAAATTATTAACAATAATTTGTGAGAGTGGCATTATTTTTGTACTTTTGCAGACTAAATCATGTGTATGAAAAACGTAATCGCACATAGTGTATCCATGTTCATCCTCCTGCCCTGCTTGATGATAGGGGCGGTTTCATGCAGCATATTTGATCGACATCGACAAAGTGGAGTTGTGGCTCAAGTTGGCAACGAACAACTTACCTTGAGCGAATTGGATTACATCACAGCCAATGCCACGTCTTTGGAAGACAGTGCTATCATGGCAGAGCAATACATCCGTCAGTGGGCAGGAGAAATACTGCTCTATCAGAAAGCTAAAGATCGCCCTATTGCCAAGTTGGAGACTTTGGTGGAGGATTATCGCCGCTCGCTTTATGTGCACGAGTTTGAACAACAGTTGGTGGCTCGTAAGATGTCACAACAAGTAGAAGACACGATGATAGCTCAGTTTTATGCACAACATGCAGAGCAGTTTATTCTGCGGGAAAATATTGTCAAAGGTGTTTTGCTGATTTTTCCTAAAGACGCACCTCATCAGAAAGATTTGCATAAATGGTTGGACGATTTGGACGATGAGGACAATATTGAGTCCATTGAGAAATATGCTTATCAATTTGCTACCGGTTATGAGTGGTTCACCACTACTTGGATGACCACCAATCAAATCCTACTTCGTCTGCCATTGGAAACCGATATTTCGCAGCAACAGTTGCGTGCCCATACCAACTGTATCGAAGTGTCAGATAGTATATCTACTTATTTGTTGCAGGTGACTGATAGTCATTTGGCGGGAGAATCCATGCCAATGGATTATGCCTCTGGTGAAATCAAACAACTCATCCTCAGTGAACGACAAGTCACTTTCTTGCAGCAGTACCAGAGTGAACTATATAACGAGGCTGTACGTTTCGGTAAAGTAAAACTACTCAGCAAATAGGACCAAATAAAACAACTCAAACTCAAAAATCGAAAAATATGTCACATACCAATTTCTTTTTCCGTATCGGCTTGTTTGTTTGTTTTGCATTCGTTATGACGACGGCTACAGCTGACAACATCATCGATGAAGTGATATGGATAGTGGGCGACGAAGCTATCTTACGCAGTGAAGTGGAGGAGGAGCGTCTTCGTGCTCAGTATGAGGGACAACAGATAACAGGCGACCCATACTGCTCCATTCCCGAACAAATGGCTATACAAAAACTCTTTCTTCATCAAGCAGAATTAGACTCCATTGAGGTCAACGAGTCCTCAGTCAGTCATCAAGTGGATATGCGTATCAACTACTATATTTCGCAGATAGGTTCCAAGGAGAAGATGGAGGAGTATTTCCGCAAAACATCCAGCGATATCCGCGAGGAATTGATGACTACGGTTCGCAATCAGATGATAATTCAGCAGATGCAGGCCAAACTGACTGAAAATATCAAACCCACTCCTGCCGAGATACGTCGTTTCTTCACGTCCATACCCATTGATTCTGTTCCTATGATTCCTGCCCAAGTGGAAGTGCAGGTTTTGAGTTTTGAGCCACCGGTTCCACAGGAAGAGACAGACCGTATCAAATCGCGCCTGCGTGAATACACGGAGCGTGTCAATTCGGGTTCGGCTGATTTTTCTATGTTGGCACGTCTGTATTCCGAAGACACCGAGAGCGCTAAACGTGGTGGCGAATTGGGGTTTGTGGGGCGAGGACAATTGGTCACTGAATTTGCCGATGTGGCATTCAACCTCAACGACCCCAAAAAAGTGTCACGCATCGTAGAGACTGAATATGGCTACCATATCATCCAACTCATCGAGAAAAAAGGGGAACGCATCAATTGCCGACACATACTGCTCCATCCGCGAGTATCTGCTGAAGATAAAGTCAAAGCGTTAACTCGCTTGGATTCGATAGCCGATGTGGTTCGTCGTGGAGATGCTCCTTTTGAGGCTGCAGTGGCATATTTTTCACAAGATAAAAACACCGTCATGAATGGTGGACTGATGATGAACCCCAATACCGGTGCATCCAAATTTGAATTTCAAGACCTACCCCCTGAGATAGCCAAGCAAATCTACTCTATGCAAGAAGGAGATGTTTCTCAGGCATTTGTTATGATGGATCAAACCAAAAACAAGGAAGTGTGCGCCATCGTTAAACTGCGTAGCAAAAGAGAAATGCACAGAGCCAATCTTACAGATGATTTTCAGGTGATACGTGGCATGCTTGAGCAAAAACTGGGCGAAGAATATATTCATGATTGGATTCTGCGGAAGCAAAAAGAAACTTATATCCACATCGACTCCAATTGGCGTGGCTGCGAGTTTGAATATCCCGGATGGATTCACGAATAAACGATGACACACTACCACTACACATATCTACTCGTTTGCCTACTTTGTTGCGCTACCATGGGAGCACAAGACAGAGTGTATTTGGAGCATTCAGAGACGCTGAGTTTTGATCAGAGCCGTCTTCCGGATGCGCAGATTTTGCGTGGTGATGTGCGTTTTCGCCATGATGATGCTCTTATGTACTGCGACTCGGCATACTTTTACGAACAGACCAATTCGCTGGATGCTTTTGGACGAGTGCGATTTGTTCAGGGTGATACTTTGCAGGGATTTGGCGATGTGCTCTACTATGATGGCAATACCAAGATAGCACGTTTGCGCCGCCATGTCAAACTTGTCCATCGTGCTACTACCCTCACGACCGATAGCATGAACTACAACCGGACACAAGATCTGGCATATTATTTCTCAGGTGGTACTATCCAAGATAGTGTCAATACATTGCAGTCACGTTGGGGACAATACCACCCTTCTACCAATCAGGCTATATTCCGTGATGATGTGCAGTTGGAGAACGACCGCTTCACTATGTCCACTGCGACATTGTACTACAATACCAAAACCCATGTAGCCGACTTGGTGGCTCCCACTACTATTCTCTATCAAGGTGAAACAACCATTCACTCCTCCAATGGGTGGTACAACACTTCCACACAGCAATCCATGTTGCTTGACCGCTCACTAATAGAGCATCAGGATGGCAAGTTCCTCACAGCGGATACCATCTTCTACGATAAAGCTATCGGTTTTGGGCGTCTCTTTCACCATATAGAAGTTCGAGATACAGTGCAGCAAGCCACCTTAACAGGCAACTATGGAGAAGTGTACGAATACGAAAAACGAGGTTTTGCCACAGATAGTGCCTTGCTGATCGAATGGTCACAGCCAAACTACACTTACATGCACGCCGACACTCTCTACTCCGAGGAAGTACCTTATCAAATCTATCAACTGTTGCCCAAAGATAGCATCCTCAAGGATTCAATCATGGTGGCACAGAGCCCTGATACATTGTGGATAGATACCACCTATCGTCAAGTACGTGCTTTCCATCACGTGCGTGCCTACAATGTGGAGTATCAAGTGGTGTGTGACTCTCTTACCTACAACGCCCGTGACTCCATCGCTATACTGCATCATCTGCCTATCTGTTGGAATGAGAATAATCAGATCTCTGCAGATAGTATTACGGTGTTTATGAAGGAGGGGGGAGTGGACCACGCACACGGAATAGGTAATGCCATTATGATTAAACAGGAGGGGATTAGTTATTTTGATCAAATGGCGGGTAAAGAGATGTTTGCCTACGTGGATAGCGGGCAAGTCAGCCAAGTGGATGTCAACGGAAATGCAGAGACGGTGTTTTATCCCAAGGAAGATGACGGCTCGTTGGTGGGTGTCAACAAGACACAGAGCAGTTTTGTGTCGGTGTTTCTCGAAAATCAAAAAGTGCACCATGTTCTCTTTACCACCCAAACCACCGGTACTATGTATCCGATAGACCAAATAGAAGATAGTGAAACACGTTTGACTAGTTTCTTTTGGGCAGCGAGTGAACGACCGCTATCCCCCAATGATGTATTCTCGCGACCCATAGTAACCCCTCGTCCCACCAAGGCTGTCTTGTCAGCCTCAGAAGAGGAGGATGAAGAGGAAGATGAGACTATCGACCGCCCCAAAGTAAAACGTAATCGCAAACGAAAAAATTAAGATATGAAACGCTACACAACATTGGTACTAATGATTTTATGTGCTGTATGGGCAAAAGCAGAGTTTACCCAAGCAATAGGTATCCAACTGGGTTATACCCAACCTATCTATCGTCTGAATGCACCTTCTGCCTATACTGCTAATCGTGAGCAACTAGACAAAACAGTGCTCAATGGCTTTAAATTAGGATTGATTTACGATGCTAACATCATTAAGGGGTTTGGCTGTGCCATGGGACTGAATTACAGTTTTGGGGCTTCCTCTCAGTCGTGGCAAGATTACCCCTACGATGACAACGGCAACCCGACTCAACACATCAAATACGATGTCTCTGCCAAGGAATCATCACATGCCTTGGAGGTTTTTGTTGATTGGCAGTACAAGTTTGAGATAGCCAAAAACACATGGGTGATTCTCTATTCCGGACCGACCATCCAATGCAATCTCTTTCTTAGTGCCAAAGAGTTTTATCGAGACCACTTGAGTCAAACAGAAGTGAAAGCTCCAATCAAGGTTGCTTACGAATATTTGGATGCCGAGATGGCGCAGTACTACCGCCGCTTAAATGTCACATGGGGCGTCGGTGCCGGTTTCCAATACGGACGCTATTTCATTCGTGGAGGATACGATTTTGGTCTAATCAATCCCTATAGCAAACAGCAGTTTGGCGAAATGCCGGGCTATGACGGAGATGATCGCTATACACGAGGTCGATTGGATCAGTGGCAAATCAAGTTGGGTATCTATCTTTGGGAGAATTAATTCAACTATCATCAAAGACCACCAAAAAGAGACAAAATGATTCCGCGCGATACTATTGATCGAGTTTTTTCCGCTGCCGCCATTGAGGATGTGGTTTCGGACTATGTATCACTCAAACGACGGGGTGCCAACATGATAGGTTTGTGCCCGTTTCACGATGAGCGAACAGGTTCGTTCACTGTCTCTCCATCCAAAGGTATCTATAAATGCTTCGGCTGCGGCAAAGCAGGAAATGCTATCAATTTCATCATGGAAATTGAACATTGCTCGTACGTTGATGCTATCAAGATTTTGGCTCGCAAATACCATATTGATATTGAGGAACGCGAACTGACACCGGAGGAACAACAACGTCAGGACGACCGTGAATCCATGTTTGTGGTCAACGATGCAGCCAATCGCTGGTTTCAAGACCAATTGTGGAATACACAAGAGGGACAGACGGTCGGATTGAGTTACTTCCGACAGCGTGGACTGCAGGATAAGACTATCCGTGATTTTCAACTTGGTTATTGTCCGGCTCGAGGCAATCAACTGGCAGCTTATCTTAAACAAAAGAGTTTTGCTGAACGCTATATCAGCAACGATGTCAATACTAAAATCGGTACCGGACTATGCGGAGTGAGCGAAAATAACGGTGAATTGTACGACCGATTTCGGGACAGAGTCATGTTTCCTATTCTGAGTATTTCTGGCAAAACAGTGGCTTTTGCCGGACGTATTCTCAAGAAAAAATACGACAAGGACGGCAAGGAGTTGCCCATAGGTAAGTATGTCAATTCACCGGACTCCGTCATTTATAGCAAAACCAACGAATTATACGGCTTCTTTCAGGCTAAACAAGCCATCCAAAAACGCGACATGTGCTATCTGGTGGAGGGGCAGATGGACGTGTTGTCTATGCACCAGTGCGGCATAGAGAACGTGGTGGCATCCGGAGGAACAGCACTGACCAAACCACAAATTCGACTGATTCACCGTTTCACACAAAACATTACGGTTCTCTACGATGGTGACAGTGCGGGTATCCACGCTGCCCTCAAAGGAATAGATATGTTCTTAGACGAAGGTTTTGCCGTGAAGGTGCTGCTCCTACCCGATGGTGAAGATCCGGATTCATTCGCACAAAAGCACGATGCATCCGAATTCATCGAGTATATTCGTGCTCACCAAACCGATTTCATCCGCTTTAAGACCCAACTCCTTGCAGAGGAGGCAGGAACGGATCCTATCAAACGCAGTCAACTGATTCGCGATGTGGTGCAAACTATTTCAGTGATTCCCGATCGTATCACCCGACAGGTTTACATTCAGGAATGTGCACGACTGCTGGATATGCAGGAGGATGTACTCACCCGTTCTGTGGCAGATTTGCGTCTCCGCCGAAGCGAAGAGCGACTAAAGAGTCAAGACTCACCATCCGATTCTACTACACCAACTTCTTCGCCACAAACTACCCCATCTGCTGAATCATTGCCTGCTCAAATCATAAGTGCTACCACACCACAGACCCTGACACCCTTTGACATGAACATGCTCAACCTGCTGCAGGTGATAGTGCGACATGGCGAACAATTATTACAGGTGGACACCGAACATTCTGTGCCGGTGGGAGTGTATATTATTCAGACTTTGCAGAGTGACCAGATTACGGCTCGTATCCCATTGCACCAATGTATTCTCGATGAGTATTGGGCACATTACGCCGAACAGAATTTTGAGGCGCAGAGATTCTTCCTACACCATCCGAACACCGAAATAGCACAATTGGCGGTGCAATTGATTGAGGAGAAATATCAAGTTTCTACTTTATTTTCCCATAAGTCCGTTACGGAGAATGTTCGTAGGGATATAGAACCGGCTGACGACTTGGAGCAACTGCCTCTGCTGACCACCCGCCTGCTGCTCGAAATCAAACTGACGGTTGTGAATGAAAAAATAGCACTTACTAATCGCCAATTGGCAGACCCGAATATATCGTGGAATACGACACAGCAGCTGCTGCAACTGCTTCCGCAACTTAATGCTCTTCGTTCTGAACTCTGCCGATGCTTGGGTAATCGTGTAATCAATCCGTCTTAAATAATGGACTTCGTCCTAATATAAAAAATATGTTATTTGATAGTATCGTATATGGTCCCATTCACTCCCGCAGATTAGGTATATCGCTGGGAGTTAATCTGCTACCGACTACCTCTAAACGGTGCAGTTTTGATTGTATTTATTGCGAGTGTGGTTTCAACCCCTCAGCCGATGCTGAACATGGTGTCATGCCTACACTTGCACAAGTGCAGGATGCGTTGCGACAGGCCCTCTCCTCTCAGACCACCCCTCCCGACGTAATCACATTCTCCGGCAACGGAGAACCTACCATTCATCCTGATTTCATAGAGATAATCCGTCACACCTGTGCGCTCAGAGATCAATATTGTCCTTCAGCCAAAGTGTCTGTGTTGAGCAACTCTACCCAACTCTATCGTCCCTCTGTGGTAGAAGCACTGCGACTGTGTGACAATCGTATTCTTAAACTCGACTCAGCCATCGATGCTACGATGCGACTCATTGATCAGCCGGTCAATCCGCACCTTACTGTAAGAGACATTGTTACATCGCTTCAGCAGTTTGATGGTGACTTCACACTGCAAACATGTTTCTTGCGTGGACAAGTACCTTGCTCCGATAGTATAATCCATGTGGATAATACCACGCCAGACGAGTTGTCTGCTTGGTATAAGGTGGTGCACGAGTTGCACCCCAAGCAGGTGATGATTTATGTCATTGATCGTGCTACTCCGGTTCAATCATTGGAGAAAATATCTCCCGAACAAATGCAATCTATAGCCGCCCCACTACGTGAGGAGGGTATAGACGTAATCGTCAGTGCATGAATATTCTTATTGCACCCCTCAACTGGGGACTTGGCCATGCCACGCGCTGTGCAACACTAATCCGACGTTATCTTAACGAGGGACATCAAGTTGTGATAGCAGGCGATGGTGATAGCCTTACGTGGCTCAAACGCGAGTTTCCTTCCCTATGTTCACTCACCTTACCACACTTGCACCTGCATTACGGCAGAGGGAAGAGCCAAGTTTGTGCCATGTTACGCGCTTTGCCGCAACTGATTAGATGGGCTATCTTAGATCACGTTGCATTACGAGATATATTGGCAATAGAACATTTTGATCTCGTCATATCCGACAACCGTTTTGGTTTCTATCCTTCATCGTCGTTTGTTCGCAGTCACACACAGGCTATTCGGTCGGTGTATATCACCCATCAAGTACATATTCGTCTGCCGCGGTCATGGCGATGGCTGGATGACATGGCTACACGTGCGCACGCATGGGTCATCAATAGGTATGACCAACTCTGGATACCCGACTATGCACAATATCCCTCTTTGGCAGGCGAATTGTCCCATGGTTTTCACCCCAATCGTATTGCTGCTAAGGTCTCCTACATAGGTCCACTCTCACGCTTCTCTCCATCTGAAGATAACCAACCTGCCATGCCACCCTACACAGTGGCTGTCTTGTCAGGATTGGAACCACAACGAACCCTATTGGAGCAACAACTACTGGAGCGTTTTCGTCAATCAGATGAGCTGTTTGTCCTTGTTCAGGGACTCGTCGGCAAACCAAACACCGTTATTCATTCGGGAAATATCACCATCCATCCTTGGATGAATGATTGCGATCTGCAGGCAACCTTATCCCATGCCACACATATCATAGCTCGCTCAGGCTATACCACCATCATGGATTTGACTGCTTTAGGCCTTATGTCTCGTGCCGAATTTTATCCTACTCCAGGCCAACCCGAACAGGAATACCTTTCGTGTTTACATTCTTGATTATTGCTATTGGGCAAAAAGAATAGTCAAGCCGCGGTAAAGTGTGTGCTAGGAATAAAATCAAAAATTCTTAACGAAATATTTTGTATATTACGAAAAAAGTTGTACCTTTGCAACGTTTTTCGCGCGTGCGTGTTATGCGCGCGCCTGCGATATATTTTTTAACGAGTGAAAATTAATTAAAAACACATAAATGGAAGAACAAGAGAAGTATGATGGTTCGAGTATTCAAGTGCTCGAAGGATTAGAGGCAGTGCGTAAACGCCCTGCCATGTACATTGGTGATATCTCAGGCAGAGGCTTACACCACTTAGTTTACGAGGTTGTAGATAACTCTATTGATGAGGCATTAGCAGGGTTCTGTAGCGAAATAGCCGTTCATATCAATCAGGATAATAGTATCACGGTGCAGGACAACGGTCGTGGTATCCCTGTAGATATGCACCCTAAGGAGCATCGCAGCGCACTAGAGGTGGTGATGACTGTGTTGCATGCCGGTGGTAAGTTCAATAAGGATAGCTACAAAGTCAGTGGTGGTCTGCATGGTGTGGGTGTAAGTTGCGTCAATGCACTATCTACTCGGATGCATGTGGAGGTTTATCGAGATGGTAAAATCCATGCACAAGATTACGCTAAGGGCAAGCCATTGGCTCCTGTACACAATATAGACATTAGCGAGGCTACCGGCAATTGGGAACAAGGAAAGACCGGTACATTCGTGCAGTTTTGGCCTGATGATACCATCTTTACCGAAACGGTTTATTCGTACGATATACTAGCTAATCGTATGCGCGAATTGGCATATCTCAATGCCGGTGTGAAGATTATCCTCAAAGATAAGCGCGAACGCGTGAATGCCGAAGATGGTATCAAGGGATATAAGGGAGAAGTGTTCTATTCGGAGCAAGGATTGAGTGAGTTTGTTCGCTATATAGACCAAACTCGTACCCCGCTCATCAGTGAAGTTATTCATCTCAATACTGAGAAATACGGTACGCCGGTAGAGGTGGCTATGATTTACAATAGTGACTTCAATGAGAATGTACACTCCTATGTTAACAATATCAACACCATTGAAGGTGGTACACACGTTGCCGGATTCCGTGCTGCGCTCACGCGCGTGATGAAAAAATATGCCGAAGACAGCAAACTGCTGGAGAAAGCCAAACTGAAAGATAAGGACGGCAACGCCACGATTGACCCGAACGACTTCCGCGAAGGTCTGACTGCTGTCATCAGCGTCAAGGTGGCAGAACCCCAGTTCGAGGGACAGACAAAAACGAAATTAGGCAATAGCGAAGTGGCGGGTATGGTTTCTGCCGCTGTGGCTGAAGCGTTAAGCAACTACCTGGAGGAACATCCGGACGATGCCAAGAAGATTGTAGAGAAAGTGATTTTAGCTGCACAGGCACGTATAGCAGCACGCAATGCCCGCCAGAGCGTACTGCGTAAATCTCCCCTCGGAGGCGGTGGTCTGCCGGGCAAACTGGCTGACTGCGCCAGCAAAGACCCTGTGGAGTGCGAGTTGTTTCTCGTGGAGGGAGATTCGGCAGGAGGTACTGCCAAGACAGGACGTGACCGTATACACCAAGCTATCCTTCCGTTGCGCGGTAAAATACTGAATGTGGAAAAGGCTATGGAGCACAAAGTCTTTGAGAGCGAAGAAGTGAGAAACATCTTCACGGCTCTTGGGATTACTTTCGGTACGGAAGATGACCCTAAAGCGCTCAACTTGAGCAAAATTCGTTACCATAAAGTTATCATTATGGCCGATGCCGATGTGGATGGCGCACATATCGCTACGTTGATTATGACTCTATTCTTCCGTCATATGAAAGAAGTAATCGAGCAGGGACACTTGTACATAGCATGCGCTCCGCTCTATCTCTGTCAGAAGGGTAACAACATCAAGGAATACTGCTGGACTGACCAGCAGCGTCGTGACTTCATTCAGAAGTACGGTAACGGTGATGAGAAACAAATCAAGACCCAGCGCTACAAAGGTTTGGGTGAAATGAGCGATACACAACTTTGGGAAACCACCATGGATCCCGAGCGTCGTTTGCTCAAGCAGGTGACCATTGAGAATGCAGCCGAGGCAGATCATACTATAGCTATGCTGATGGGTGACGATGTGGCTCCACGCCGTGAGTTTATCGAAGAAAATGCAACCTACGCAAACATCGACGCTTGATGAAAATCGCAGTCTATTGTTCGGCTAAAGACATCATTCCGGAGGATTATCTTCTTATGGGAGACGAACTCGGGCAGTGGATAGCAACGGCAGGACATACATTGGTGTACGGTGGGGCTACGGGTGGACTGATGACCCGGGTGAGCAATGCTGTACGTGCGGCAGGAGGACGCGTGGAGGGAGTGATACCTGAACGCATCATTCGTGCCGGAAGACAAGCCAAGAACTGCAATCGCCTATGGAAAGTGACCGATATGGCTGCACGCAAACGTAAAATGCGCCAAATAGCTGATTGCTTTGTATGTCTGCCCGGTAGTTATGGTACACTGGATGAGATGTATGATGTGATAGCCAGCGGTACAATAGGGGAGCATAAAAAACCTATATACATACTTAATTACTATGGTTTTTATGAAGGGCTGAAACAGCAGCGAGAGCACATGAAACAACTGCGTTTCTTGCCGGAACAGGAGTCATATGCACCTATATTCATAGACACTATAGAACAACTAAAAGAATTATTAACACAACCAACCAACTAATATGAGTCTATTCTTCAAGAGCCCCATCTGGTCAATCGAAAAATTTGAAGCTTACCTTCATCAGACCAGTGAAAACATTCGTCGTTATCGTCAAGTAGAGCAATCTGCTGAACTCCAACAACTGCGCGAACTGGAAAAAATTGTTACTACCAAAGAGTTCCAGGATAACAAGATGTATTTGCTCAAACGCAAATACAAAAAAACTGAGCAGTACGAAAACCTGCATCGGTTTGAGAAAGCAAGCAAGAGCGGTGCTGTGCATGACTACCTACAACTCAAAGCCATCGCTGAACCCAACGAAAAACAATCCGCTCAGTTGGCCAAGTTGGAGACCAAGCAGGCCGTTCAAGACTATCTGCGTCTAAAGGATGTAGTGGCTGACGAGAAATTCAAACAGGAAAATGCTTTTTGGGCAAATCCTAAACGCTGGTACACCACTCCGGAGTCTAAGCAGGACGAACGTTATACCGAACTTATCAATAATGCGGATATACAATTTTTCCTGCATGCTGACGGCGAGGAGTTAGCTCGCTGGGAAAGTTATGTTCAGCAGTGGGCGGACAATGTGGATACCGACTTGGCAGCCAGTGATTGGCGCCCCGGATTTGCGTACAAAACCAGAGCTATGAAAGCGAATCATAGTTTTGTGCATGAATTGCAGGCTTACAACGGAGGTCAGAACACCAGCCGTATTGGCAAAGTGATGACAATACAGGTAAAACACCAATCCAAGACACAAGCTGCTTGGGATGAGAAGTTGGGCTTTGTTGCCAAAGACTTTGCCTACACATCCGATGTTATCCAAACAGCTGATAAAATGCGCATGAACGGTGGACTGATTCGTTTCAAGGTTCGCTGTGTCGGCAGTGCCAATCATGTCATCTGCCTTAAGAACGAGGACAAGCTGCCTATCATCACACTATTCCAATCCAATGGTAAAAAAGTGCAGATGGGTATAAAGACAGACCGCGTGGATAATATGGTGCTTATCAAGAAAATCAAACCACAAAAATGGAACTATATCCATTTGGCATGGACCAAACAGGAGTTGATATGGTTTGTCAACAACTATGAAGTACTGCGTATGCCTAACTCTATAGGCAATATGTCGCTCTTCCTACAAGCTCAATCGTTTGTACGCGAGCAGAAGAAACTCACCGGCATAGAGGGGCAAATAGAAATAGCCAACATGGCAGTTTATACTATTGACGACAAGTTTAACTATTTAGTCAAAGCTTAATGTTTCTCATTGCCGGGCCCTGCGCCATTGAAAATAGAGAGATGGTTCTTCTGACTGCCGAAACACTCAAACGGGTGTGTGAGCAGTATGAAGTGAAACTTTATTTCAAGTCATCGTTTGACAAAGCCAATCGTACATCTTGTTCACAACGGGGAATAGGTATGGATGAGGGACTGAAGATTCTGCAAGAAGTAAAGTCCGAGTTCTCGCTCCCTATTGTGACCGATGTGCATGAGTCATGGCAATGCGAGCCAGTGGCTCAGGTGGCTGATGTACTACAAATACCGGCATTTCTGTCACGGCAAACCGATTTGATACAAGCGGCGGCTCGTACGAACAAAATAGTTAATATCAAGAAAGGTCAGTTTATGGCTCCGTGGGATATGCAGGGGGCTATTGACAAAGTGCATGCTGTGGGTGGTCAGTCGATTTGGCTAACCGAACGCGGTAGCAGTTTTGGCTATGGCAGACTGGTGGTAGATATGACTGCTTTGGTGGAAATGCGTCAGTGGGGTTGTCCAATTGTGTTTGATGCTACCCATTCGGTGCAACAGCCCAGTTCTCAATCCGGTGTCACAGGAGGCAATCGCAGAATGGTTCCCTACTTGATGCGGGCAGCCTTAGCCGTTGGCGTGGATGGGATATTTATGGAAGTTCATCCCAATCCTGACAGTGCCATCTCTGACGCCGCTAACCAAGTGTGCCTGAGTGATATAGAGACAATACTAAAACAAGCAGTGCAGATAGATAGTCTGCCTAAAATATAAGAGAGGATTAAGTAGCATGAAGTATTCAGAACGTGCCAAAGAAATCTTCACCGAAGAGATAACTGAGTTTGAGAAGCTGAGCCAATTGATTGGTGAGCAGTTTGATGCGGTAGTTGAGTTGATATACAACTGCACCGGTAAGTTGGTAGTGATGGGTATCGGCAAAACGGGTATCATTGGTCATAAGATGGCTTCATCAATGGCGAGTACCGGTACGCCTGCCATTTTCGTCAATGCAGCCGAAGCTGTTCATGGCGATTTGGGAATGATAAGTGGCAAGGATGTGGTAATGTTGGTTAGCAATAGCGGTTCAACCAATGAGATACTGAATGTGATAGCTCCTCTCCGTAATTTAGGATGTACACTGGTAGCTATGACGGGTGATGTAACTAGTCAACTCGCCAAGAATTGTGACTACGTTCTCAATGTGCATGTGGATAAAGAGGCTTGTCCGTTGGGATTGGCACCTACCACAAGTACCACAGCTACGCTACTCATGAGTGATGCGCTGATGGTATGTTTGATGGAGAAACGCCACTTCCGCGCTGAGAATTTTGCCGTCTATCACCCCGGTGGAGCTTTGGGACGTAAACTATTGCGCCGCGTCAGGAATAGCATGACTGCGGCTGTACCGCGTGTAGAACTGAACACTCCATTTAGAGATCTGGTCTGCGAGATGTCGGATAAGCATTTGGGGATGACGATGGTCTATGATAAGGTGGATGGTGGCAAGTGCTTGGGTATTATCACCGATGGTGATCTCAGACGTGCTATACAAAAATACGATGATTTGCATATCACTGCGCAGCAGATAATGACTCCTTCGTTCAAGAAAATCAGTCAAGATGCCCTGCTGAGTGATGCTCTCGCTGTGATGGATAAATACAACATCACCACGTTAGCCGTTACAGAAAGAGATGACACCGAAACCATCATCGGTATCATCTCTATTCACCATATCATCGATTTTGCTTAGTTAGCAGTATCAATCTTTCCACCACCATGTGGTGTTGGATTCATGGTCAAGATAATCAATCTTGGCCATAATTGTTTCTACTTCGGTTGTATCAATAGCAAAGGCGCCTTGATAGGTTTGCCAGGTCGTTCCATCGGTGGTGTAGGAGATGGTGCCGCCTTGCATCACCTTGTTGATAGTCACTATGCCATCGGCGACATGAATTCCCGGTTGCTGCAAGTGGAAATTATGCCTCCGGGCATGCAGACGAGGCAAAGCCACCTCATAGACGAGAGTATTGTATTCGCTCAGAGTCAGAGCAGAACGGTTGTTCCACGAACGCTCTGCCAAACCGTAAATCTTAGGATAGATTTGCCACTCCACTTGTGAAAAGTCGCGAATGACTTCCGACCATAGTTGAGCGTTCATTCCGATAATATTGTCGTGAATGAGCGGTTCCCAATCAAAACTGCGGTATTCATCGGTAAATCCGCCCCAATCCAAGCCTTTCTCCTGATGATGTTTACAATACGCAAAATCAAAATACAGACGGTTGGCATTTGCCAAAACGACCGGATAACCCTTGTCAGCCATTTCGAGTGATTTCTCATACGTATTGTGCCACGAGTAACAAATAGCCTTTGTCTCGGGTGCGCAGAAGTGATCTATTTCTTCCCATCCCATAGGTTGCAACTGCTCACGAGCCAAGATAGCCAGCACACCATCTATGTAAGCCTGATGTTCCTCCTTAGTAAGCGCCCCCTTGGGTACTTCGTCACCACCTATATTGAAGATACTGAGCGGATAACCGGATTCACGGTACATGGCTACAATCTCGGTGATGACCTTGTCAATGAACTCTAAGGCATACGGATTACTGACCGCTATGACGTTGTCATTGTAGTTTTGTGCCGAGTTGTATTTGCGGGCTTCTAACACGCTATCTGTGAGCAGACCATGCATGGCTTTTTTGCAACCGCGCATGTGTCCGGGCATATCTACTTCAGGTATAATACGTATCTGCCGCTCAGCTGCATATTGTATCAGAGCGATATATTCTTCACGAGTCACATATCCGTTATTGGTGGAGTTGGGATTGGTATAGTCCCATCCGCCCACATACATAGGCCATAAACATTCTGTTTCGTCCAACGAATAGCCGCGTCGAGCGCCTTGTTCTGTCAGTTCAGGCAGTCCGGGAATCTCCAAACGCCATCCTTCATCGTCACTGATATGCAGGTGTAATACATTGAGTTTTTGTGTCGCCATCACATCCAAAACGCGCTTAATGAATCGGCAGGGTAATAATTACGCACGATATCCAACATAATACCGCGATGATGCAGGTCAGGCCAGTCGATAATGGTCACACATGGTGCTTGACCATCATTTGTGATGGCAGCCAATGTTTGCTTAGCGTAATAGATACCCGCTGCATCATCGTTGGTGCTGATGTAGATGGTATCATGCGTGATGCGCAGTCGGTAACCTTCTTCCGGTAGTTGTGTGTTCAGCACTACCACTTGTGCACTATCTACATGAGCGTACCCCTCGCCCCAGATCACTATTTTAGGCTGAGGTAGCAGAGGTAGAAGACGCTTGTCGGTTTTGGGGGTAGAGAGAATGTTCTCAATGTATGAATATACATATTCACCGTCGGCATAAGGCGTTTTCTCCCAATGGTCTATCTGCCGTTGCATTTGTAGGCGGTTGGTATAGGGAACGGTGGTCAAAGGCACACTGACTGCCACACCTTTCTTATCGGGTTTTTCGCCACGGACTATGAACACGCCCTCGGGATGGATATTCTCACGAATGGCACTGCCGCGGTAACGAAGTACAAAACTGCGTGACTCACCTGCCTTGAGCGGAACAAACGTTTCCGTTGGTTCGAGACTATGATATGAGGCTTGTATCTCTGTTTCCTTTAGTTGGTCGCCCTGATTGTAGATGGGGTGAAGGGACATAAAACCAAAGTACATTTTCCAATCACCTTTGAGGGTCTTGTGGCTAACATTGGTCATGGTGAGTTGTGCTTCACACACACCGGGTTCCACATCATTGGCTATGAATTGCCATTCGAGAACGACAGGGCTATTTTGACTACAAGAAATACCGAACAAAACCAGCAAAAAGAGTAAGGATTTCTTCATAATTATGAAATTTTTTGCAAAGTTAAAAAAAAAATCGTACCTTTGCAAGAAAATTTACGAAAAATGAGTCCATTAGCTATTTTGATTACGATGGCGGCATACTTTGTCCTGCTGTTCACGGTTAGTTACATTGCCGGTCGCAAAGCCGATAATGCTGGTTTTTTCTCAGGCAATAAGTCCAGCAATTGGCTATTGATAGCCATGTCCACCATCGGTGCAGCCATCTCGGGTGTGACCTTTGTCAGTGTTCCGGGTATGGTGGCTACCAGCGCATTCAGTTATATGCAGATGGTGTTGGGTTTTACTGTGGGACAGTTCATTATAGCCTATGTGCTGATTCCGCTCTTCTATAAATACAACCTGACGAGTATTTATGAATACCTCAACCAACGTTTTGGCGTGAGCAGTTACAAGACCGGTGCTTGGCTCTTTTTCGTAAGTAAGATGTTGGGTGCCAGTGTCCGCTTATTCGTAGTGGGGAGTGTGCTACAGTTGCTGGTGTTTGGTCCTCTAGGTGTACCGTTTGTAGTGAATGCAATCTTCACTGTTCTCATCGTATATCTGTGTACCTTCAAGGGAGGAGTCAAGTCTATCATCTGGACGGATTTGTTAAAAACAACCTGTTTGATTCTTTCGGTGGGATTGTGTATTTACTATATCATGAAAAGCGGTGTGACGCTCCATGGTTTTCAACAGTCTGACATGTCACAAATGTTTTTCTTTGACGATGCCAACGATGGCAAATATTTCTGGAAGCAATTTCTCGCAGGTATTTTCTTAGTTATTGCCACTACGGGACTGGATCAGGATTTGATGCAGCGTACCTTGAGTTGCAAAAACTACAAGGATAGTCAGAAGAACATGATTACCGGTGCTTTGCTGCAAGTGGTGGTGATAGGTTTGTTCCTGCTACTGGGATATGTGCTCTATACCTATGCAGCACAGAGTGGCGTGGATATTTCTTCACTGAAGGGAGATGATGTATTTGCCTTTTTGGCTACGGGAAATTATTTCCCAACCATTGTTGGTATATTGTTTGTTGTAGGTTTTATAGCTGCGGCATATTCAGCAGCCGGCGGAGCGTTGACAGCCCTAACCACTTCGTTTACAGTGGATATACTCAATCATAAGCAACAGGACGACACCACGACGCGTGCGCGTACGCGCGTTCATATAGGTATGGCTGTTCTAATGGCTGTTTGCATCTACGTAATCTACTATCTCAACGATGATTCCGTCATCCAAACTGTGTACAAAGTGGCAAGTTACACTTATGGACCGCTATTGGGTATGTTCTGCTTCGGTATCATCACCAAAGTACAGGTGCGCGATAAGTGGATTCCGTTGGTGGCCATTGCGGCTCCTATACTGACATGGATATTGGATGTCAATTCAGCAGCTTGGTTCGGAGGGTATCACTTCTCACACGAACGCTTGATACTGAATGCGCTCCTCACCTTTGTGGGAATGCTATGCTTGATTAAGAAAAAATAAAAACATGCGATATTATGCTTCCATCCGTCACCGTTTTCTGTAAAAACACCAAGGAATATTACGATATTCCGCGTGGTACTTCTTTGCTTGAGTTGTATAACCAAATTGGGCTTAGTTTGCCCTATCCCGTTGTTGCCGCTCGGGTGAATTATAAGGTGCAAAACCTTAATTTCCTTGTGTACAAACCCAAGGATATCGAATTTTTGGATGTTACGAGTTCGGCAGGTATGCGTTGTTATGTTCGCACACTTTCGATGGTGATGGGATGTGCCGTGAGCGAGTTGTATCCCGATGCCGACGTGCGCATTGAGCACCCTATCTCCAATGGGTATTTCTGTACATTGCGCGATGCAAAAGGTGAAAAAATATCGATTGATGCGCAGATGATAGCAGCTATCAAGAACCGAATGCAGCAAATCATCAATGAGAATCGCCCTATTTCGACAGAGGAAAAGCAAATCAAGGAGGTAATGCAGATTTTCCGCCAACGGCATGATGCTGAAAACACTCTGTTTGAAACGCTTGGCAACCCCTATTGCCGTTACAATAAAATGGGAGAGTACAACGACTACTACATCGGGGCACTGATGCCATCGGCGGGATATATCAATGTGTTTGATTTGCAACCGCTGTACAAGGATATGATTTTGCGTGTGCCAAGTCGCAAAAATCCGACCGCGTTGGAAGATTTTTGCCAACAGGACAAGATGTTTGAGATTTTCAACGAGTTTATTCGGTGGAATAAATTACTCCGAATTGCCAATGTGGGCGAGTTCAACAAGGCTTGCAAGAAACAAAAATCGTTTGAAATGATTAAACTCAGTGAGGCGCTTCACGAGAAGAAAGTGGCACAGATTGCCGATATGATTTCTTCCCGTGAGAACAGACCCACTTTCATCATGATTTCCGGTCCGTCATCGTCCGGTAAGACTACGTTCTCTATGCGTCTGCGCATCCAACTGATGGTCAACGGTGTGCAACCCGTGGTCATTTCGATGGACAACTACTTCGTCAATCGCGAAGATACACCCAAGGATGAGAACGGCGATTGGGATTTCGAGCATCTGCACGCATTGGATTTGCCTCTCTTTAGACAACATCTCAGCGAACTGCTTGACGGTAAGGAAATCAGTCTGCCTACATACAATTTTGAAACCGGAAAACGTGAATACAGAGGCAATACCTTGCAACTCAACCCCGGTGAGGTGTGTATCATAGAGGGCTTGCACGCTCTCAACCCCGAACTGCTGCCTAATATCCCCCGCGAGGCTTTGTTCAAGATATATGTCTCAGCTATCACCTCCGTTAATTTAGACAACCATAACTGGATTCCCACAACAGATGTTCGTCTCATACGCCGTATAGTGCGTGACTACCGCTATCGTGGCTATTCGGCGCTGGAAACCATAGCCCGTGGTGCCAGTGTCAGACGAGGCGAGGAACGATGGATCTATCCGTTCCAAGAGGAAGCAGATGTCATGTTTAACTCGGCATTGTTGTTCGAGTTAGCGGTTCTCAAACGACATGTAGAACCTATGTTGGCAGAGGTTCCTAAGTACTGCGACGAATATACCGACGCACATCGTTTGCTCAAAGAGTTAAGTTATTTTGAATCTATTCCGGAGAAAGAGATACCGCCTACATCGTTCTTGCGTGAGTTTGTGGGAGGTAGTTCGTTCCGTTACTAATATGAAACACATCAGTACTATTATTTTATGCTTGCTCGGCATGTCCGTTTGGGCACAAACACCTGCTCCAACACCTGCTGACACCCTTGCTACCGACACCACCAATTTGCCGGTTGAGTTGCCATACCCTGCCATCTTGCAAGACATGTCTCCTGCTCGCGTCTATCAGGACTCTATGATTACCCTTTTGATGCAGGAAAAGATTACCGGTATAGAGCGTGGGCAGACCGAGATTTCAGGTTGGCGCGTTCAGATTTATTCATCCAACAATCAGTCTGATGCTAAGGCCGGTGCGTTGGCTATTCAGCAGCAACTCAATGGTCAACTCAGCGTCGGTATTTATGTTCTCTACACGCCACCATTTTGGAAGGTGCGCGTAGGCGACTTCCGTACGATGGAGGAGGCGCAACAATACAAACAACTTTTCATCGAGTCCTATCCTGATTTGCAGGCCACTACCTATGTGGTGCGCGATGAACACGTACAAATCAAAAAATAGAAGATACCTTACAAGTGAAATGAATTTACAAGAGTTTCATCCCAACAACCAGACCACTCATCAGATAGCGGAGCACATGCGCTCTGTGTTGCAAGAGATTGGTGAGAATCCCGACCGTGAAGGGCTGCAGCGTACCCCGGAGCGAGTAGGTGAGGCGTTTCAGTTTCTGACCAAAGGCTATAGCGAAGACCCCGAGACAATCCTTCGTTCAGCCTTGTTTGAGGAGGACTATCGACAAATGGTAGTGGTCAAAGATATAGATTTTTATTCGTTGTGTGAGCACCATCTGTTGCCATTTTTTGGCAAAGCCCATGTGGCATACATCCCCAATGGCAAAATCACCGGCCTAAGTAAGATTGCGCGTATTGTGGATGTCTTTGCCCATCGTTTGCAGGTGCAGGAACGTATGACCACGGAGATTAAGGAGTGCATACAACAAACTCTCAACCCTCTTGGCGTAATGGTCGTTATCGAAGCCGAACACTTGTGCATGCAAATGCGAGGTGTACAAAAACAACATAGCATTACTACCACTTCGGACTTTACCGGAGCGTTCAATCGCAAAGAAACACGTGACGAGTTTCTTCGTCTCATTCGCAGTTAACGTACTTTCTGAGAATTGAAGTCTAACGACTGAAAACGGACAACTGAAGTTTGATTAGTTGATAATCAGTATCTTGACGACGGTATGATGAGCGCCATCATTGGTGTTGCATAATGCGGAATAGATGCCACTGGCGACGCGCTGTCCATGGCCGTTTTTGCCATCCCAAGTGGCAATACCCCCATTGCTATTGGTTTTACACACCACATTACCGCCACCATCCACAATTGTGACTGCCGTGTTCTCCATCAATCCCGCTATTGTGATTAGTCCTACATAATCCGGACGTACGGGATTGGGATAGGCATAAGCCGATGAAAAAGTTTCTTCGCCATCTGCTGCATCGCTTTGGTAGGACATAAGACCTTCTCCGGTGCCTATATACACCATACCCGAGTGAGGTTCTATCGCCAGCGAAATGATTTCGTTGGACGGCAGGGGTGAGTTTTCCGTTGTGAAGTGCTCTGCGGTAATCATTGTTTCAGAACCGCCTATAGTGCCGTCCTGCATAAGATACAGACCCGAATTTGTACCAAACCACACACGATTCATACCATCTACGGCTATGGCGTTGATTTTCTCTGTTCCTAATAAGTAATCGGCTAAATTGGTTCCATCATTACGGGGAATGATGATACGTTCGCAAGCATTGGATTTGAAAAAATCCACTGTGGCGGGGATACGAAAGACGCCTACCTCCATTGCCACCCATAGTGCACCGTTCAGGTCCTGTGCTACTGCATAGATGTAAGTAGGTTTGATCACGTTGCCATTTTGGTCCACCCATTCGTTACGGAACATACTTTTGTCATCCGAACTTCGGGTGGGTGTACCATTGTCATCAAAGCAAATCAGCCCCGTCCTTTCGCGCAACGATGGTATCCATTTGATGTTGGGGTTGCGATTGTCGATTATGATTTCACCGGGTGTGTTGGTCACGGCGCGTTCTCCATTGGACACAAAATTGGTGGTGAACCAACCCGACGAATCGCGTTCATGGGCGCGAACAACATCTTCCGGCGTGATTACATGTAAGTTATTAGCCAAGGGGCTGGTGTTAATCAAATACAGATTGCCGTTATCATCAAATACGGCACCATCCGTACGAACATAAAACATCTCATTTGGACCGGGAGCTGCGCTCACGAGAGCACTATTCTTGTGATTGTAGTGCTTACGAAGTTGTGTCCCGTAAAACTCATATAACCCCATTCCGTACGCTGTTACAAAATAGTGTTCCGGATTCAGGGGATCTACAGCCACGTTCATAAAATCTTGGGCTGCGTACTGTGTTACACTTTCCAATTCTGCAGCGGTGATATTGGTCCATGCCTTGCCGTCATAAATCATGACATAAGCCGGACGGTGCATTTCTTCCGCCCAGCGCCCACCGGGAACGACATAAAGTTTACGATTGGCTATGTGCATTCGGTAGGGGATATTGACGGCAGGTCCTTCCGGATGATAAATATCTTGCCCTTCGCCTGACTGACGAATGATTCCTTTTCCGCCTGCTGCCAACCAGAACGAGTTGCCGCTATGTATCACTTCGTTCACTTCGCAGTGGGTAGTTGTGTAGTCAATGGTGCCATCTGCCGCAAGTGAACCAAAACCGTGTTCATACAGCGCATACAACTGTTTGCCATCAGCACAAAGTCCGGTGAGCGGATAAGGACTGCTGACTTGATGCCACTGACCGGACGCTGTTCGAGTATAGAGACTACCTGCTCGACGAACATACAAAGCGTCGTCTGTATAAATGATATTACTGAGTGAATCTGTTCCAAACGGCAATAGGGTACACTGCCAGTTGGAGTAGTCTGCCAAGTTCGCTTTGCGATTTGCACTATACAGATAATGGCTTGACAGGGCGTATATGCTATCCCCACTGAGTGCTACCTGCTCAATAGCCACTTCCTTGCCGTTGTTACCCATAATATAGGTGTCGGCTATTTCGTGTTTGTCGATATTGACGACTAGCACACCAAAGTCTGTAGCCACATAGACTAAGCCATTGTTTAGCAGTACACTGTGAGCGGTTTTTTCTGTGGATAGTTGTTTGAGCGATAGGTCAGCGATAGGAATGATATCACCTTGGTCGCTCATCAAATCAATCAAGCCATCCTTGTAGTAGATAAGCAGTTGTCGAGAATGAGGGTCATAGATGATTTGGTCTATATACGAACCGTTCAATCCATCCAGTTTGGAGTAGTATGATAGTTCTCCATCCTGTTTGTTAACTGCGAATATCGACCCATCAGCCAGTCCGTAGAGCAGGTTTGGGGTGTTGACTATATGCGACACACGTCCATAGGCGATGTGCGATTGCCATGTCTTCATTAAGCCATAGTTGAGGTTGGACTTGTCCACCATTGGCTTTTTTCCCCACACATAACCGACCAATACGGCTGCTACTATGAGTGCGCCTATTCTCTTCATACTACCGGATAATTTTGTTCAGTTCAGCCATGGCACGTGCGCGATGACTGATAGTGTTCTTCACCTCCGGAGGTAGTTCGGCGAACGTAAGTTCATACCCTTCCGGAATAAAAATTGGGTCGTATCCAAATCCGCCTTCTCCTCTTTGCTCGGTGGCTATTCGTCCACGTACCACACCTTCCACTTGCTGCACTTTGCCTCCGCGAATTAACGTCACTACTGTGCGAAATTGTGCATCGCGATGAGTGATTCCTTCCAACTCGCGCAGGGCTTTTTGTCGATTATTGACTGCATTGGCATCTTCACCTGCCCAGCGGGCGGTACGAACACCGGGTTTGCCGTTCAAGGCTTCTATCTCCAACCCTGTATCATCGGCAAAGCAATCTACGCCATACTTGTCGTAAATGTACTGTGCCTTGATGAGCGAGTTCTCTTCCAACGTCTCGCCTGTCTCCTCTATTTCGTCTGTGCATCCTATATCGCGCAAACTCAGCACTTCACAAGTTGCAGGGAGTATTTGTCTCACTTCCTGCAACTTGTGGGCGTTATTGGATGCAAAAACGAGTCTCATCGACGGGGTTTGATGTTCAATTTCACGGGTTTAATCATATTCTCCGGGCTGAGGATGGTGTCCAACTCGTCCTTGCTCAAAATGCCGTGTTCGAGTACCAACTCATACACGCCTTTGCCTGTTGCCATAGCTTCTTTGGCAATCTTGGTGGAGTTTTTGTAACCGATGATAGGATTGAGGGCGGTAACAATGCCGATGGATCCGGTAATATAGTTTCTGCAGCGCTCTTCGTTGGCTTTGATACCATCGATACAGTACTTGCGCAGTACGTCAAAGCCGTTCATCATGATTTCTGCACTCTCAAAGCAGCACTGAGCCATGGTAGGCTCCATGGCATTAAGTTCCATTTGTGCCTCTTGGTTGCACATGGCTACGCACAAGTCATTGCCAATCACTTTGTAACTAATCTGATTCATCACTTCGGGAATGACGGGGTTCACCTTACCAGGCATGATACTACTACCCGGTTGACGGGCTGGCAGGTCTATCTCGTGCAAACCGCATTTAGGTCCTGAACCGAGCAAACGCAGGTCGTTACAGATCTTATTCATCTTGGTTGCTATACGACGCAATACGCTTGAGTAACCCACCATGCAACTGGTGTCGGACGTAGCGGCTACAAGGTCTTGTGCCAACTCAACTTTCCAGCCGGTCACTTTTGCCATTGCCTTGACGCACTTTTCGGCATAACCGGGTTCGGAACAAATACCTGTACCAATAGCGGTAGCTCCCATGTTAACGGTTAGGAACTCTTCGGCAGCATCGTTGAGGTGCTTAACCTCATCTTGCAGAATGTTAGCAAATGCGCCAAACGTCTGTCCCAAGGTCATCGGTACGGCATCTTCCAACTGAGTACGTCCCATTTTCAGCACGTTCTTAAACTCCTCAGCTTTTTTGCGCAGCGAAGCTATCAGAGCCTCATAATGCTTCATGTACTCCAAGTGGGTGGCGTACAAACCCATGTGTATGGCAGCGGGGTAGGCATCGTTGGTTGATTGCGAACAGTTGACGTGGTCGTTGGGGGAGCAGTATGTATATTCGCCAGGCTGATGTCCCATTATTTGCAAAGCACGGTTGGCTATCACTTCGTTGGCATTCATGTTGGTCGTTGTGCCGGCTCCGCCTTGTATCATATCTACGGGGAACTGTTCGTGATGTTTGCCTGCCAGTATTTCTTCACAAGCCTGTTTGATGCCGTCAAATTGTTGATCGGTCAAGAGTCCCAATTCATGGTTAGCCATCGCTGCACCCAATTTGGTGTATGCCAATCCGTTGATGAATGCGGGATAATCACACAGTTTGAATTTTGAAATAGGGAAGTTTTCTATTCCACGCAATGTTTGTACACCATAAAGCGCTTCTACAGGTATCTGCAGTTCGCCAATCAAATCACTCTCTGTACGAGTTTTTCCTAATGATTTTGTTTCCATGTCTATTATTTTTTAAATTAATCGGTTTATCAATTCATCATTCCCTCATAGAGCAAGGGAAAAATGCAAGATGCAGAATGCACAATGCTTAGTAGGAAATGGCGAAGACTACGCGCTTGGCGCTCGGTTTGCCAGTCACCATGCAGAAACCGGGTTCCTCTTTGTAGCCGGGAAGTGCTTCCAACGGAATACAACGGATGGTGGCTTTCGTCTCGTCTTTAATCTTCTCTTCTGTCTCGGGAGTACCGTCCCAGTGGCAAAGCAAAAAACCACCTTTCTTGATTTCCTCCTTAAACTCCTCGTAGGAATTGCACTCACGTGTATTGGCAATACGGTAAGCAAGTGCTTTTTGGTAGCAGTTCTTCTGAATCTCCTGCAGCAGGTTGAGTATCACCTGTTCGATACCTTCAAGAGCAATCGTTTCCTTGGTGAGCGTATCACGACGGGCAATCTCGATAGTGCCGTTCTCCAAATCACGGCCACCCATAGCCAAACGGACAGGTACACCCTTGAGCTCGTAGCCGGCAAACTTAAATCCGGGTGTAGCTTTGTCGGAAATATCTACCTTAATACGGATACCGGCTTTTTTGGGGTTGTCCAAAATAGGATTCATCTTGGCAAGAAGAGCATCAAGCTGTTCCTGTGTCTTGAAAATAGGTACAAAAACAACCTGAATAGGAGCCAAGGCTGGTGGCAAAACCAATCCGTTGTCATCGCTGTGGGTCATGATAAGCGCACCCATCAAACGGGTGGAAACACCCCACGATGTAGCCCAAACATATTCATATTTGTTTTCTTTACTCAGGAACTGTACATCAAACGACTTGGCGAAGTTCTGACCCAAAAAGTGACTTGTACCGGCTTGAAGAGCCTTACCGTCCTGCATCATGGCTTCAATGCAATAGGTGTTGAGTGCTCCGGCAAAACGCTCGTTGGGAGATTTGACTCCCTTGACAACAGGAATAGCCATCACGTTCTCTGCAAAGTCAGCATAGACATCCAACATGGTTTTGGCATAGTTTTCAGCCTCCTCTTTGGTGGCGTGTGCAGTATGCCCCTCTTGCCACAGGAATTCTGCTGTACGAAGGAAGAGACGCGTGCGCATCTCCCAGCGCATGACATTACACCATTGGTTGCAAAGAATAGGCAAATCACGATAAGAGGAAATCCAGTTCTTGTAGGTTGACCAAATGATGGTCTCCGAGGTGGGACGAATGATGAGCTCCTCTTCGAGTCTTGCATTCGGATCTACTACCACACCCTTTCCTTCGGGATCATTCATCAGACGATGGTGCGTCACTACAGCACACTCTTTGGCAAAACCTTCCACATGCTCTGCTTCACGACTAAGAAAAGACTTAGGAATGAGCAGAGGAAAATATGCGTTCTTGACACCTTGCTCCTTGAAACGACGGTCCAATTCAGCTTGGATAGTCTCCCAAATAGCATATCCGTAGGGCTTGATGACCATACAACCACGAACAGCAGACTGCTCTGCCAAATCTGCTTTCACAACAAGTTCATTATACCATTTTGAATAATCCTCCGCACGAGAGGTGAGTTTTTGAAAATTTGCCATTATCTTAGTTTGTATTGTTTACGAAGTAACTCAAAATCCTGAGGAGCATAGCGCAACGCGGACGTAATACGAGTGAGCCATCCCGAAGCAGTATCTCCCAATTCAGCCGACAAAGGTACAACATTATTTTGAATTTTCAAAATAGGAAGACAAAAATACGTGCAAAAAGCATCCAAACACATCTGCGATGCCTTCAACTTACCCTGCATGGAGTAACCGGCAATGTGGTAACTGGCTAATTGACACGACGGAGAAGACAGCAACGATGTGTTGATATTCGGTTCGTTCTCCCAACAGTCAATCACGTACGGATGACTACTATACAACAACGCTGTCTCATCTACTATCCCCCCTCGGGCAGCGTTGATGACCAATGCACCCGCCCGCATACGACGAAGCAAAACATCGTCGCAAAGATGGTAGGTGCGGTATGCACCCGACATAGTAAGCGGGGTGTGAAAAGTGATGACGTCACTTCGACATGCCAACTCGTCCAAACCTATGCCAATACCCAAGGGCGGGTCGTTGAGAAGAATATCCATACCATGAGAAACCGCCATCTTAGACACCAATTGACCTACATGACCCACACCGACTATCCCTAACGTGACGCCGGAGTGAAGATAATCAAGAGTACGAAGAGCCTCCTTGATGTAGTCACATACGGCCTGCGCATTGCAGCCCGGACAGGACACATAATATATATCGTGCGCGCGACAATAAACAGTATCAATATGGTCAAAACCGATCGTGGCAGTGGCGATAAAACGTACTCGGGAACCACCGAGCAAATGCTCATCACAACGTGTGCGGGTACGAACAAACAATGCATCCGCATCACGCACCAACTCCGGAGTGAACTCCTCTGGAGCAAGGCGAATGACATCCGCGTATGGTGCAAGAACATCCCCTAAAAAAGGAATATATTTGTCAATAAGAACAGTCAATACTTGATGTTGTCAATAAGTCGGACAGGACCGCAATAGACAGTAACACATCCGATGGCGTGAGAAAAATCTGAAACAGGAAGCAGGGTCGATTGATCAACTATCTCGTAGTACTCAACTTCCAACCCGGCAATGCTATTGATGGTGTCAATGACTCGCTGTTGAACTTCAGCAACCGACATCGTTTTAGCCCACTCAAGAGATGCAAACAATGTGCGCGAAATACCTAAAGCCCTCTCCTTCTCTTGTTCATTGAGGCGTTGATTACGACTGGAGAGTGCTAAACCGTTTGTGTCTCGCACAATAGGACAATCCTGAATCTTGAGGTCACCGAACGTACCGCACAGCTCGGAACGCTCAACCATGTAATGAATGATGGCTAACTGTTGGTAATCCTTTTCACCAAAGTAAGCACGGTCCGGACGAATGAGATAAAAAAGCCGACTCACCACTTGAACCACTCCGTTGAAGTGACCGGGACGCATCTTACCCTCCATCACACGGTCAAGACCATCAAAATCAAAAGTAAAAGAGGTGCGCATCTCTTCCACCGTGTACATCTCTTCCGGCGTGGGAGCGAAAACATAATGCACCCCCATTGATGCCAACAAGTCTGCGTCCGCTTCAAGAGTGCGCGGGTACTTGACTAAGTCCTCTTTGTTGTTGAATTGAGTGGGGTTGACAAATACCGAAACAAAACATACTTCGTTCTCGGAAACAGACCGCCTAACAAGCGACGCGTGGCCTGCGTGCAAAGCACCCATCGTGGGAACTAAACCAATAGTGAGATTTTTTCTTTTGCAAGCCTCAACTTGTCTGAGGAGTTCTTGCTTCGTAGTGATAATTTGCATTATTCAGGTCGAAAAAACGTGCAAAAGTACAACAAATAATTAGAAAAAGAAAATTTTTTTTGCAAATCTTTGTGAAAAACCAAAAAAAATCGTACCTTTGTGGCGGCTAATGATATATCCTGGCCAAACGAACGTATGAAAGATCCAAAACGTATCCTTTTTATCTCGCAGGAGATACACCCTTATTTGGCGGACGAAACCCCAATAAGAATGCTTAATCGTCGCTTACCTGAGTTGTTTCAAGCAAACGGCTACGAGACCCGCACTTTCATGCCGAAATTTGGGGAAATCAACGAACGTCGAAACCAATTGCACGAGGTGATACGGCTAAGTGGAATCAATATTATCATTGAAGACACCGACCATCCTCTGCTCATCAAAGTAACCAGCATACCGGCTGCTCGCATTCAAATTTATTTTATAGACAATGAAGACTACTTCCAACGACGACGTGGATTGGTGGACGAGGGAGGAAAAGAGTATGCAGACAATGACGAACGTTGTATCTTCTTTGCTCGGAGCGTACTCGAAACAGTCAATAAATTACGCTGGTCACCCGATGTCGTCTGGTGCTCGGGATGGATGGCTGCCTTGATACCATTGTACCTGAAAAAGTTATTTGGAGACTCTCCTTTCTTTGCCAAAACCAAAGTGATCCTGTCTCTGGATAACGAGGAGTACAAACAAGCCTTTCCAACCCAGTTCTCACACAAGCTGTTGACAGACTCCATTACACTTAACGACGTGAGAAGCATAGCCGGATTTCCTGTCGGCTATGAGGAATTGATGCGAATGGCTATAGATTACGCAGATGCCATCGTGGTGTCATCCGATGGCGTGAATCAACGATTGCTCAACTATGCTGAAACAAGCGGAAAACCGCTCCTACCACACGATAATGAAGAAGTTAACAAATATTTGGATTTTTGCAATTCTCTGCTGGCTGCTGACGGGAATTAGCTCGTGCAAAGATGATACACCTTCTGCTGGAGCTTCTGCACTCAAAGATGGTGAAAATGTAGTAGTGAAGGCCGATACACTGAGAAACATCCACTCAGCCATTGTGAAGGCAACACCCATCGTTTTTACACCTGACTCGTTCCTGTTAGGCGAATGCAGCCGCCCACATTTAGGGACAATCAAGGCTGACATATTGGCGCAGTTTGCCTGCCCAAACAATTGGACGTATCCGGATTCGTCAGTGCTGGATTCGGTCAGATTGATTCTGTTTTACCGCAGTTGGCATGGCGATGGCAATACACCATTAGGTATCACTATCTATGAAATGGACGGGGAGACACTCAATTATGATAGTACCTACGCCAGCGATGTACCGGTGGAGCGCTTTTGCAGCATGGACGAATCACTGCGCGCCAATGTGAAAGATAGACTGGTGGTGGCTTCGCAACCGGTGGACTCCATCTACTATGACGCATCAGCTTCCTATTTGCCCTATCTCCAATTCCGTATGACGGATCGTTTTGCCCAAAAGTTATTTTCCATTCGTGACTTTTCTTCCCAAGAAGCTTTCTCCAACTTGTTCAAAGGACTGTATATCACGTCCAACTACGGTGGCTCAACCGCTTTGTATGTGTTCGATATCAGTCTGGAAATATGCTACCACTACACCGTACTGGCTGACGCAGCTACCAATACGTATGAGACTTTTAAGGACACCAAGTACCTGTATGCCAACAACGAGGTGCGACAGGTGAATCGATACGAATACATCGACCATGACGCCTTGCTATCCACGCTACAAGCAGATACCAATGTTAATTATGTCATTTCACCTGCCGGTCTCTACACTCAACTTAACATCCCGATCAAACAAATTCGTGAACGCATACAAGCCGGAGTAGGGAATAAAAGACCCTACATCAATTTGGCTAATCTGACTATCAATGTGCTGAATGGTGAAAGCGAAAAAAACAACATGCAGGATGATTGGAGTACCCCCGCCGAAACGATGATGCTAATCAAGCAAGACTCGTTGGCAAACTTCTTCCGCTACGGGAAGTTGCCGGACGACACCTATGCTATGTACAGTCAATTGATACCTACACTCAACGATAGCGACAAATACGAATATATCTATTCGTTCGATATGTCCACGTTGCTGATGATGGAACAACGCGATACCACCAATGTGTCAGACACACTGAAGATGGTGTTGCTGCCGGTGCATGTAGAAATGACCAATAGCACATCTTCCAGCTACGTGTCAGCAGTTAAGTTAGAACAAACTGTGACTGCAACCAAAATACGTAGTTCACAAAACACAAAACAACCCATCGATATTGAGGTCGTTTACTCCGGCTTCTCCGACATTATTGTCAAATAAATAATCGAAAAAATATAAAAAAAGTGGGTTCGTTGAGAATCCACTTTTTTGTGACCCCGCTGGGACTCAAACCCAGGACCTTCAGAACCGGAATCTGACACTCTATTCAACTAAGCTACGGGGCCCAAATGGATGGCGTAAGCCGCCAATATGATTATTTTTTCTTCTTAATCGGTCGTCGACACTTCTTGCAATGACCATAGATATACAGCGATATATGGTCCGACACGAAATTAGGTATAGCCTTCGCCATGACAGCATCAATCATCATTTGATCTTTGATCTCAGCCAGCCGTCCGCATTGAGGGCAAATGATCTGGATGTGGTGCTTGTTTTCTGCTACGAACTCATACCGAATGCGCTTGCTATCGGTTTGATTGCGCAAACAGAACAAAATGCCTGCTTCGGCAAACAGACTGAGGGTGTTATACACCGTGGCTTTGCTGATAAAGCGAGATTGCAGTTCCTTGCACAACTCGTCTGCAAAAAAACCACTACCATGAGTGCACGCCAATTCCAACACGGCTATCCGTTCGGGAGTGTGGCGTAACCTATGCTGCACTACATATTGCTCGTACAATGCTAACGAATGAGAATATATGTCGTTTTCTATAGTGTGCATCTAAGTTATTCAATAGATTTGATGTAGGCACGGCGACGCTTGTGCTGTTTACCCTCAAAATACACAAAATTGGCTATATTGAGCGAATTGGTTTCCAAAATAGAGGTCGTCTCAACTCGTTTGATACCATATTGAATGAAATACGGAATCATATCTGCAAAAATGACGCTGTTGATACCTTTGCCTTGGTAATCCGGACGGACACCTATAAGCAATAGATCGAAGTGTTCAATTTGCTTAGCGCGAAGCATCTTCAGTATGCGCCACCATCCGAAGGGGAAAAGCTTTCCGCCACATTTTTTGACTGCTTCGGAAATATTTGGCATGCCAACTCCCACACCGACCACTTCGTTCTTGTCGTTGACCACAACACTAACGAAATCAAAATTAAGCAGAGGGAAATAATAGTTGCAATAGTATTCCTTCTGACGTTGCGTCATGGGTTGATAGTTATACAGTTTTTGATATGCAGCATCCAACACGTCCATATATTCCAACCCGTATTTGCGCTTGAGTTCTTTGGCAGAACGAACCTTATCCACGTGAACGTGGCTCCGTTGGGTGACAATATCGTTTAGGCGTTTAAACCGTTCCGGAATCTCCGTTGGTGGAACGAGCTGGAACTCAATCCAGTCTGTTTCTTTGGCCAAGCCATACTCCTCCATGTGGTGGATGTAATAGGGGTAGTTGTATAGAGAAGCCAGTGGAGCCAAGTACTCGTAACCCTCAATGAGCAAGCCCTCATGATCCCAATCGGTGAAACCAACCGGTCCATTCATCTCGGTCATACCACGTGCTTTGCCCCATTCGACTACCTTGTCCAGAAGAGCACGACTGACAGCAGTGTCGTCTATAAAGTCCATCCATCCAAAACGCACTCTTTTGCAGTTCCATGCAGAATTGGCTCGGTGGTTGATGATAGCTGCAATACGTCCCACAGGCTTACCGTCGCGGTAGGCCATAAAAAGTTGCTTCTCACAAACACTTAAAGCGGGATTGGCTTTGTCGTTGAATGCGTTCATCTCATCGAGGAACAATGGAGGGCAATAATTGGGACAATCCCGATATAGGTCATTGGCAAACCGGATAAAACGACGTATCTCTCGTCGGGTGTTTACTTCACGAATTTCGATAGCCATAATTAATGTTTTACTCGTTTTGGGGTGCAAAATTACAATTTTTTTTAAAAAACACAAAATATATCAGAATTTTTTTGTAATTTTGCAGGCTTTTTTCAAGTATCAAGAATTTTATGAATAAAATTCGGTCAATAGCTGTTTATTGTGCCTCGTCCAATCAGAGTAAGTCTATCTACTGTGCAGAGGCTTTTCGTCTGGGGCAGTTGGCTGCCAAAGAGTCTATTCGAGTAGTGTATGGCGATGGTGGCATCGGGCTGATGGGCGAGCTGGCTAAGGGGGTACTGAGCGAAGGTGGAGAGATAGTGGG
>JAGHSR010000078.1 GCA_018065765.1 Candidatus Colicola coprequi | reverse complement strand
TTTCGCGTTGCTCAAACGATCGCTCGCTTTGCTCGGCGTTGGTTATTGGTTATTGGTTATTTGCCGGATAAAAGATTGATTGCTCCTTGGAGTTTGTAATGTTCTCCATCGGTTCCGGTTGCGTCGATGATGTAGTAGTAGGCGCCATCGGGCACGAGACGTCCGTTGATACGTCCGTCCCAACCTTTGGCAGGGTCAGTCCAGGAGAACACCTGATGTCCCCAGCGATTGAAGACCCAGCAATGGAACTCAGCCAGAGAGCGATACGCCACGCGGAACTCATCGTTTTTGCCATCGCCATTCGGGGTAAAGACGTTGGGAACCCAAATCATAGATTCCTTGACCGTGATATCCTGGAACGTGGTATCGCATGAGCAACGGGACGAATCGGAGGTTGTGATGGTAAGGTGGACTTTGTAAGCACCATTCTCATCGAAGATATATCGTTGTTCGTTATCAGCACGAGTGGTGAGCAGGTTCTCATAACGGTAGAATTGCCATTCGTAATATTCGGCCATGGCAGAACCATTGGCCTTGAAAAGGATATTGAGTGGAGCGGAGCCCTTGATGGTGGTTTCTTCGATGGGTCGTTCTATCTCGTTCTCGTACTTATCGCCCCTTTTGGCAGTCAACGTTTGTGCGTGATGTGCCACGGCGATGGCACGGCATTCATCCGAGCGTACGGAGTCCGGTGAATTGTAAAAGAACTCTGCAAAACGGTCTCCAGACAAGACGAAGTCAGAAGACACAAGCAGTTTGCGTGGGAAAAGTATTTGTTTGGGATTGGTTATATCCACCGTATCGGATTGTTCGGTTTTAGCCCATCCGTCGGCAGACCAAGCTTGGTTGAAGCACCGAAGAACGCCGGTGCGTGAGATAGTATGTGTAACACCCATTGTATCCACATACTGCATCGGCTGCAGGTTGAGTGACAGCATCACATTGTCGCACGACGGAGTGGCAGTCAATGTGGCTGTAGTAAGCCGATACGGCCGATAGTCAATCACGGCAAAACTGACATTGTCCACGTGGTAGGCTTTGCCGTTTTCCAAGTTGGAGAAGAGTGTATATCGTCGAGCCAGCAAGCGCCGTGACGGCATTTCGTACCAATTAGCCAATTGTTGATTGGCTGACTCGAACTGTGCTTGGCTGAGATCTTCGAATACATAAACATAATCTACTCCCTTGACTTCGGAGTTAGGGAGCAGGAAGTAGCGTCCACTTGTGACAGTGGGTTGCTGCCCCGCCATATGGAGAGCAGCACCCATTGTCATAAGTATGAATAGGAGTCGTTTCACTATTATTTGTTAACTTGGAAACGAGTATTTCCGTTAGCGATAAAGTCAACGATTTGGTTTGCAGCAGCAATGCCGGCATTGATATTAGCCTCAGCTGTTTGTGCACCCATTTTCTTAGGTGTAGCGAAGTAGCGTCCTGCGAATTTCTCGCGCATTTCTGCGTCAGCAGCAGGCATGATGTCAGCCATATAACGGAAGTCAGCGCGCTCCTCCATGAGTTGGATGAGTTCGGGTTCGTTGATCACTTCCTTGCGGGCAGTATTGACCAACATAGCGCCCTTTGGCATTTGGCTAAGCAGAGCATAGTTGATGCTGTTCTTAGTCTCAGCCGTAGCTGGGATATGCAGGCTAACTACGTCGCAAGTCTTGTAGAGTTCGTTGGCACTATGAACAGGTGTAACACCCTCTTTAATCATAGCCTCATCGGGGCAGTAAGCGTCGTAAGCATAGATGTCCATGCCAAAACCTTTGGCGATACGAGCCACGTTGCGGCCTACGTTACCGAAGGCATGAATACCCAGTTTTTTTCCTTTGAGTTCGGTTCCACTGGTTCCGTTGTAGAGGTTACGTACACCATAAACCATCAAGCCGAGGGCAAGTTCAGCAACTGCGTTGGAGTTTTGTCCCGGTGTGTTCATAGCCACTACTTTGTGTGCTGTAGCAGCTTCAAGGTCAATATTATCATAACCTGCACCTGCACGAACTACAATCTTCAGATTCTTGGCAGCATCGAGCACTTCTGCATCCACAATATCCGAGCGGATAATCATGGCGTCAGCTTGTGCTACTGCATCAAGGAGTTGTTTTTTCTCAGTATATTTTTCCAAAAGAACGAGTTCATAACCTGCTTTTTCAATCACTTCGCGAATGCCGTCAACGGCTACTTTTGCGAAGGGTTTTTCTGTTGCAACTAATACTTTCATTTTGTTTATTAAAGTTGTGTAAAACACAGTGGTGGTTTTTTCTTTTCCTCGGATTGGTTCCCAGTATGTACTCAAACCTGCCATTGTGTTTTGCGGATTTAACAATTTATTAAGCGTGCATTGCTTCAAATTCCTTCATGCAAGCCACGAGAGCCTCAACGCCTTCTACGTCCATTGCATTGTAGCAGCTTGCGCGGAAGCCACCTACATCGCGGTGACCCTTGATACCAACCATACCCTTCGAAGTAGCGAACTTGAAGAAGTCGTCGAAGAGACCTTCGTACTCCGGTTTGAGAACGAAGCAGATGTTCATGCGGCTGCGGTCCTCTTTCTCGGTGATGGTAGGCATGAAGATTTTGCTCTCGTCGATAGCCTTGTAGAGGATATCAGCTTTCTTTTGGTTGCGCTCGTCAATCCATTTGATACCGCCATTAGCCTTGAGCCAACGCATGGTAAGAAGTGCGCTGTAGATAGGCAATACAGGAGGAGTATTGAACATCGAACCTTTCTCGATATGGGTGCGATAGTCAAGCATCGTTGGGATATGACGGGTAACATGACCCAGGCATTCCTCTTTGATGATAACGAAAGTAACACCTGCGGGAGCGAGGTTCTTTTGTGCGCCACCATAGATGATATCGTATTTCGAAACGTCGATTGGACG
This sequence comes from Candidatus Colicola coprequi, assembly GCA_018065765.1. Lineage (GTDB taxonomy): Bacteria > Bacteroidota > Bacteroidia > Bacteroidales > Paludibacteraceae > Colicola > Colicola coprequi. The sequence goes on along the minus strand of JAGHSR010000078.1, from coordinate 490 downwards.
GCTCATGATATCGGAAGACATATCAGCAATCAAGCGAACGTTGCCTTTTTTCTTGTAGATTTCTTCAAGTTTGCGGTTAGAAATCTCTGTTCCGTAGATCGTGTTGTTGGTAGTGATGTGCATGTAATCGCAATCTTGTGGAACTTCGAAATCCATAGGAATCGAGTTTGTAGAAGCAGCCAGTTCTACGACTTCGCCAAATGCTTTCGCCTCTTTGAGAGCTTTACGGCTCCAAACGCCGGTGTTCAAGTAGCAAGCTTTTTTCTCAAGCATGTTGAAAGGAACCATGCAGAACTCGAGAGATGCACCACCACCAAGGAAGATTACGCGGTAACCCTCAGGGATGTTGAGAAGCTCTTTCATCAAAGCCTCTGCCTCGTCAACAACTGGTTGGAAATACTTAGCACGGTGAGAAATCTCAAGAATAGAAAGACCTTCACCTTGGAAATCGAGCACAGCCTCTGCGGTTTGCTTAATTACTTCTTGTGGC
>JAGHSR010000144.1 GCA_018065765.1 Candidatus Colicola coprequi | reverse complement strand
GCGAATAACTAATGCCGAAAGAATGGCAAATGGGTATAGAAATATAATAGCAGAACGCATAAATCGGTTCCGAACAGGATATGTTTTCACACCATCAGTATTTTATGACATTGTGAATAATCCGGTTCAGGTGAGCCGTATCTTGCGTCAATTGGTTCAAGAAGGCACTATCCGCAAGGTGAGCAAAGGACATTTTGACCGACCCAAACAAACTATCTTTGGAGTGATGGCGCCTTCTGAGGATTGGATGCTGCAGGAGTTTCTAATGGATGGAAAAACCATCATCGGCTACATCTCTGGCGCGCAGGCTTTCGCATCTTTGGGGTTAACCACTCAAATTTCCGGCAACTATACCATAGGTAGCAACACCTATCGTCGTGCCGTCCGTCGAGGTATGATCACCATCCGTTTCGTTCTACAACAAAATACCCTCACACGCGAGAACATCCCCCTGCTGCAAATTTTGGATGCTATTCGTTTTATCCGCGAGATACCGGCATGTACTCCGGTTGAGGCATGCACTATTCTGCGCCAGCAGATTCAGAATAAAGATGCAGCATCACGCCGTCAGTTGGCTACATTGGCGCTTAAATACACCCCATACGTCAGGGCTATCGTTGGTGCGATGTTGGACGAGACGGACACCAACACAACGGCTCTCTATCGTTCGCTCAATATCGCCAGCACGTATCGTATTGGTCTCACACCGGATGTCTTACCCAACTGCAAAAAATGGAGAATAGTATGAACCTGCACGAACATAATAGTGAATTTGAATCGGCCATTAACATGACCGCACAGACCCTGCAAATCCAACGTCATTTTGTGGAGAAGGACTATTGGATTTGCCGCAGTCTGCAACTCATGATGCGCCAGAACGCAGGACATCGCGCAGTATTCAAGGGTGGTACCAGCCTGACAAAAGCGTATGGTATCGGTTCGCGTTTTTCCGAGGATATTGACATCGCCATCTTGGATGCGGATACACTCTCCGGTAATCAACTCAAGAACCTCATTCATCACATAGCACATGCGATGACAGAGGGACTGACTGAGGTTGTAAAGGAAGGTGTCACCAGCAAAGGGTCGCATTATCACAAAGCATTCTACTCCTATCCGGTCATATCAGCCGTACCAACCTCTACTGCCGTTTGCGCCGGCGAGTTGCTGCTGGAGATTAATTCTTTCGGCAATCCTTATCCGTGGCAGATGTGTACGATACGTTCATTCATTGCTGAGTTTCTCTATCAATCTGGCAACGAGGCACTCGTCAAACAGTTTGATATGGAAGATTTTGAGGTGCCCGTATTGGATAAATGCCGTACGATGACTGAAAAAATCGTGTCGCTGATGCGCTGCTCTTTGGCAGACGACTATATGCCACAACTTCAAGCGAAGATTCGTCACTTTTACGATCTGCACCATTTGCTTGCTGACTCGGTATGTCATACCTACTTGCAATCGGAAACGTTTCGACAGGATTTTCAGGCACTTTTAGCACACGATCGTGCCTATTTTGATAAGCCGGCAGGATGGCAACAACGAGCACTTTCCGAATCACCGCTTATAAATAACTTGCGCGATACGTGGCATGCGCTACAGCCAACCTACTTGCGCGAACTTCCCGACTTGGCATATCGCGAGATTCCTTCTGTAGATGCTATCGAAACCAGCATTAAAACCATATCGGGTTATATTGTATGACAACAGAAAAACAAATTTGATACTCACGCACTTGTGAGGATTCTGCACGAAAAATAGCCAATACGTTTGCAGATGTCAGAAAAAAGCAGTACCTTTGCAGTCAAATTTTAAGACTTGACTATGGAGGTTCCCCTGTACATAAAGCAACTCATTGACGCCGGTATCGCTCACTACGATATGGACGGCGCTGTGGTGCTGAATCCCGCTTTCACAGGCGGTTTGAGGAATATGCCTGCCGTCAATATCCAAATCAATACCAA
>JAGHSR010000167.1 GCA_018065765.1 Candidatus Colicola coprequi | reverse complement strand
GGCCCGCACATTCACTAAACTGGGTAAGGAAATCACGATTGCAGCCCGCGAAGGCGGTGCCGATCCCGATGGTAACCCACGTCTGAGAATGCTCATTCAGCAATGTAAGCGTGAAAACATGCCCAAGGAGAACATCGACCGCGCCATCAAGAAGGCGACCGATAAATCCTCTGAGGGTTACAAAGAAATTAACTACGAAGGATACGGCCCTCACGGCATAGCTATCTTCGTGGAGACAGCTACTGACAACCACATGCGCACTGTAGCTAACATTCGTAGTTACTTCACCAAACATGGAGGAAACCTCGGAACACAGGGCTGCCTCCAATTCCTATTCGACCGCAAGGCTTGTTTTACCATCACGATGAAAGATGGTGTGGATTTGGAAGAATTGGAACTGGAACTCATTGATTTCGGTGTAGAAGAACTGGGTATTGACGAAGAGGAAAACACCATCGTCATTTACTCTGACTTCGATCAATACTCCGGTATGCAGAAATATTTGGAAGAAAACGGATTTGAGATTCAGTCCTGTGAATTTGTACGTATTCCTAACGATACCAAGCAACTCACCGACGAACAACGCGAATCGGTACAGAAACTTATCGACAAGATTGAGGAAGATGAGGATGTACAAAATGTCTTCACTAATATCGCTGACTAATGCAACTTATCAAGCAATATTTCTCCCTAACAGAACGTCAGGAGCAGCAGTTTGCTGCTCTTGATGTACTCTACCCCGAGTGGAACGAAAAGATTAACCTTATCTCGCGCAAAGATATTGATAATCTGGAGGAGCATCACCTACTCCACTCACTAGCTATTGCCAAGTGCATCACTTTTCGTTCCGGCACTCATATTTTGGATGTGGGAACAGGTGGCGGTTTCCCGGGTATTCCTTTAGCTATTTTGTTCCCGGAATGCCAATTCACATTGATTGACTCTATCGGCAAGAAAGTTCGCGTAGCGGAGGACATAGCGGTGAGGATAGGGCTTACCAATGTTGTGTGCAAGCACGAACGCGTAGAGGACGAAAAAGAGCAATTTGATTTTATTGTTTCTCGCGCGGTCATGCCTTTGTCGGATTTGGTAAAACTGGTACGCAAAAACGTCCATCATCAGATGAAGAATGCTCTACCCAACGGGTTAATTGTCCTCAAAGGTGGCAACTTAGATAGCGAGATACACTCCTTCCGCAACATAGCCGAAACAACCGACATATCCACATTTTTCCCAGGTGAATGGTTCAATGAGAAACGTGTCATCTATTTGCCACTATAATCAACCCGCTTACAACATAGAAAACACACCTCTTTGAAGCACTACTCTTTCACGAAAAGTGACGAAAAACCGTCCGTTGTTAACAAGGCACAAAAAAGTGGACTAAACTTTTTAATCCACTTTTATTGGTATCGCCAAGCACCTTGCAACTGGATATAGTAAAACCCACTCCAAACGAGTGAGCGTAGACTTTACTTCTCGATAACTAAATTTGGCGAATTTAACAGAAGTGAGAACTAAAGATAACGCTATATTATCTATTGTGCAAAAATCTTGCTCGTTTTATTCCATAGGCATTTATAACTTCAGATATGCTGCAAAATTACAACATTATTTTGATGTATGCAAAAAAAATTGTACCTTTGCAGACAAATAGACGATTATCATGGAAATTAAAACATTCTATTTCAATCCCTACCGCGAATGCACGTATGTGGTGCAACATGGGCAGGAGGTATTCATCGTTGACCCCGGAATGTACACAGCTAAGGAAGTGGAGCGATTGATGAGTTATCTACACGACAATCAACTCTCCCCCACAATGTATCTGATTACTCACTCACATCCGGACCATATTTGCGGAGTGGAGGCACTTATCAGCCACTATCCCGATATTAGGAAAGTCAGTTATCAGACGTCAGTGGTCAACAATCAGTTATCCGTTTGCGGATGTCAAGTTATCCCGACACCGGGACATAAAGAAGATTCCGTATGCTACTACTTTGCCGATGAGAAAATACTATTCACGGGTGACACATTGTTTCAAGAATCAATAGGCAGAACTGACCTTCCGGGCGGTGATATGAGCGAACTGATACGCTCTCTGAAGAAATTGTCAGAACTGCCGGACGACACACAAGTCTATCCGGGACACGGATATGCAACGACCATAGGACATGAAAAAGAATACAATCCCTACCTCTAAACTGCTGACAATCATCGCAGCATTGATGGTGACTTGTTACTTGACTGCCAATGTGATGGCCGTCAAGGTGATTCACGTATTTGGTATCAGTATTTTTGACGCAGGGACTATCATTTTTCCTCTAACATACATGTTGGGGGAATTAACCACGGAATTATTCGGTGCTCGGAAAGCACGTCAAATAGTATGGTTGACCTTTGTTTGTCAGTTGATTTTTACCCTATTTGCATGGATAGGTACTCTCCTACCCTATCCGATGGAAATGGAAACAAGTGCCACGGCATATAGCACGGTATTTACCTTTGTACCCAGAATTATGCTGGCATCGTTGAGTGCTTTTTTGGTAGGTGAGATGACCAACGTACACGCGATGGCATACATCAAACAGCATTGGGGAGGACCACTCTGGATACGTACTATCACTTCTTCCCTGCTTGGCTACACGTTGGACACCTGTATCTTCGTATTGATTGCGTTTGGAACAAGCCTTCCTATGGAGCAACTCAGCAGCATGATACTGATACAAATAGGCGTCAAGATTTTGATAGAAGCGACATGCTCCACTCCTTTAACATATTTATTATCACGGATGATTATTAAAAATAAAACATAACGCACTTGGGAATGCGCCAATGGTCGCAATACTCCCAAATAACAACCACAATTATCATGAAAATACAAGATTACATTCAACAAAACGAGGCTCGTTTTATGGAAGAATGGGCGAGCTTAATACGGATTCCGTCCGTCAGTTGCCAACAAGAACACAAAGCGGATATGTTCCGCTGCGCCGAACGCTGGGTAGAACTACTCAAAGAAGCCGGTTGCCAGAAAGCGGAGGTTATGCCAAGCGATGGCAATCCGTTTGTTTTTGCCGAATACATACCCATCAATGAAAACCCCAAGACTGTTCTTGTTTATGCCCACTACGACGTAATGCCGGTGGAGCCACTGGATTTATGGAAAAGCAACCCTTGGGAACCGGATATCCGCGATGGCCGTCTCTACGCACGCGGTGCCGATGACGACAAAGGACAAGCTATGATACAAGCCAAAGCCTTTGAATACTTAGTCAAAGAAGGTTTGATGAATTGTCACGTGAAGTTCATTTTCGAGGGAGAAGAAGAGATTGGCAGTCCCTCGTTGGCAGCTTTTATGGAAAAACACAGACAACTACTCAAAGCCGACATCATCCTCGTGAGCGATACCTCTATGATAGGCAAGCAGACGCCTTCGTTGACTACTGGCTTGCGTGGATTAGCATATTGGCAAATAGAAGTACAAGGTCCTAATAGAGACCTACATAGCGGACACTTCGGTGGTGCTGTGAAGAACCCCATCAACGCCCTATGTGAAATGCTCAGTCAAGTGGTTGATGACAAGGGGCGCATCACCATTCCTGCGTTTTATGACGATGTATTGCCTATTCCTCAAGTCGAGCGCGATATGATAGCCAAAATACCCTTCTCTCTCAATGACTACAAAGCAGCCATTGATGTGGATGATGTAGCAGGAGAAGATGGTTACTCCACTTTGGAGCGCAACTCATGCCGTCCGAGTTTTGACATTTGCGGTATATGGGGAGGATACATTGGAGAAGGCAGCAAAACCGTTCTACCAAGCAAAGCGTATGCCAAGGTTTCGTGCCGATTGGTAGCCAATCAGGATCACGAAAAAATTTCCAAATCCTTTGTTGATTACATGACCCAATTGGCTCCAAAGGGTGTGCGCGTAACCATAACCCCGATGCACGGAGGACAAGGTTATGTATGCCCTATTGATCTACCCGAGTACAAGGCCGCTGAGAAAGGGTTTGAAGTCGCCTTTGGTGTACAGCCTTTAGCAGCTCGTCGTGGTGGCAGTATTCCTATTATTGCAGACTTTGAACGTATCTTAGGCATCAAAACTATCCTCATGGGATTTGGATTGGAGCAGAACGCTATACACTCGCCCAATGAAAGTATGGACTTGGACGTGTGGAGAAAAGGAATTGTTGCGGTAACGGAGTTCTACAAAAACCTTTCTCAACCAAATCTATAGAACCAGATTTAATAAAGCATCCCTTAAAATAAAAAGTCGCCTTCAAATTCGGAGGCGACTTTTTATTACTATTGATCTTTGTACTATTCGGGGAACATGACAACCTCAGCCAAGTTGCCGGATGCAACCAGTTTCTTAAGAATAGTTTGTACTGACTCAGCCGTGATATTTTCAACCGCTTTGCGATACTCTGTCACACGATTGGTACCATACCGGTCATACAGATACAAGGTTGTTAACCACCAACCATTCTTCTCAAGGTCTTCGTCCAAAGACTTAAGAAGAATCTGTTTCTCCTTCAACAAATCCGACTCCAGTGGTCCGTCACGCAGGATTGTTTGTACCTCTTCATGAATAATTGCCATCAAACGTTCTTGCTTGAGTGGGTCTGTGTCAAAACGCATCACTAATTTGGCACAAGGTACAGGAATACGTCCAAGAGTTGCATAGCACCCTACTCCATAGGAACCGCCTTCTCGCTCACGAATAGACTCCAAATAGCGTGTAGAAAGGATTGAACCCAAGATATCCAAATTCACATCGTTATCCATCGTATAAGGGATATCGTAGGATGTGTATTGAATATAGTTGGAAGCAGTACGGGTCTGCATTTCATGCGTGAAGTAATTGTGCTGTATGCCTGCAGGAACACGGATATTCCAGTCACGGAAAGACTCTTGTTTGTTCTTCTTGGTCTTTAAACCTCCCAACCATTGGCAAATCTGTTGACGAGTTTGCGGATCATCCGGATTGATATTACCTACACAGAAGAAAGTGAAATCAGCAGGATTAGCGAAACGCTCACGGTAGATAGCCATAGCACGATCCAAATTCATCTGCTCCAAAGTCTCTTTGGAAAGTAGGATGTGACGCTCAGAGTTGCCACTGAGTAGCACACCGATGGAGTCACTCCACGCATTCTTAGGATTTTTGTCTTTATTAGCAATCTGTTGATAGAGGAAATTCATCAGTGTGGTGTAAGCATTTTCGTCACGACGAGGTGAAGTGAATCCCAAATAAACGAGTTGCAACATAGTCTCAAAATCCTTGATAGTAGAGGAACCTGACACATTCTCTGCCAATTCACTTAATGAGAACGATGCAGAACATTGCTTGCCTGCCAAAGCTTTAGTCAAATCGTTGCGAGAAAAATCACCATAACCCATAAAATCAACCACTGCAGTAGCCAGTTGGGCAGATGGCAAATCAGCGACATTGGGAATCAGCGATGTGCCTCCCAACGAAGCTGCGCGCATGATAATCTCATCCTTCTTGTACTCTGTAGGCAGGATAATCACACGAATGCCGTTGGATAGCGTAAATTCGGTTGTCCCCATCGTTTCGTTGTGTTCGGTTTTCTTAATCTTGCCGGTATAGGGTGCTTTCTTAACTAAAGGAGTAAATTCATTTTCTGCTTTAGGTGCTTCTATGTCAAGTTCATGACGAGCTTTAAATCGGTTAACAACTGCCGTTGCACAGTCTCCATCGCCAAACTTAGGCAGTTGAGGACCCTGAAACGCTATAATCACATTTTTGTCAGAGATATAGTGAGTGAGAAGCTTGTTGATAGTAGCAGCATCCACGTGTGGCAATAGTTGTTTAGCGCCTTCAAACTCAAACTCAATACCCGGAATATAGGTGTGGTCAAGATAATAGCGAATATATTCGCGGGCATACGACTGATTTTGACGAGAAGCACGATCGTTATAGTCGTTCTCGTACTGAGAGAGCAGTTCAGCTTTAGCACGTTCTAATTCAGCATCAGTTATCCCGTAGCGGCTCAGACGCTCAATTTCAGTGAGAAGAAGTTGATAAGCTTCGACTTCTTGTCCCTGTTTAGCAACTGCAATTACAGAAAACGCGTCTTTCGTTTTTACCAAATCACCATACGATGCACCTCCTTGTAGAATAGGACTATTCGGGTCAAGCGCAATATCAGCAAAACGTTCGTCAATCACACTCCACATCAGTGAATTGGCGAGATTAAGATACATTTGCTGTTGGGTGCCACATAGAGCCTCCGGCAAGCAAGGTTGTTTGAAAAAAACACGGCAAATGGATGTTTGCGCTTCATCATCCTGCACGAGCGAAACGATAGGTTCATCATTGTCATCAATAGTGTAATAAGGACGTTCACCACGATTAGTGCGTGCAGGCACGTCCTTCCATAAGTCACGAATCTTTGCCTCAATAGCATCTACGTCAATATCACCTACCACGATGATAGCTTGATTGTCCGGACCATACCATTTGCGGTAATATGCACGCAGCGCATCGTATGCAAAATTGTTGATAATAGCCGTATCACCAATCACATCACGCTTTGCATATTGGCTTCCCGGAAACATCTGCGCATTACTCTTAGCCCACATACGGCGATTGGCATTGGCACCGGTTCGCCATTCCTCACGAATAACACCACGCTCGTTGTCAATCTCCTCTGCCAACAACGACAGACCACATGCCCAATCGTGCATAACCAAGAGAGCTGAGTCGATGATTCCTTCACGAATGGTAGGCACGTTGGAGAGACGATAAACAGTTTCGTCAATGGAAGTGTAGGCATTGATGTCTCCACCAAAACTTACACCTATAGACTCAAAGTAATTGATAATACCTTTACCCGGGAAATGTTGGGTACCATTAAAAGCCATATGTTCCAAGAAGTGAGCCAAACCATTTTGGTTGTCTTCCTCGAGAATGGCACCGACAGCTTGTGCGATATGGAATTCGCAACGCTGTTTCGGCATTTCGTTATGCCGAATAAAATAAGTTAAACCATTGTCAAGATGTCCTACACGGATAGCCGAATCAATCGGCAGTTTCGGTAGCGCTTGGGGTTGCGCTTGCGTCATCATCGCTGCGACGAGCAGAACGACGCTTAGTAGATTTTTTTTCATTTTCTTGTTGTATTTTGTTTTGTTCAAGTATTTCATCGCCACGCGTTTTCCATGGTCGTGCGCCCAAAATACGTTCTACATCTTCGGATGTGATGACCTCACGTTCAATGAGCAGTTCAGCCAATTGATGGTGCCCCTCGGCATTGTCTGTGAGGACTTGTTTAGCACGTGCCATCTGCTGAGAGATGATAGCCGATGCTTCCTCGTCAATGAGTTGAGCGGTGTGTTCACTATATGGTTTGGTGAAACCATAGTTGAGACTGCCCGTTGAATCGTAGTAACTGATGTCTTTCAATTTGTCGGACATGCCATAGTACGAAACCATTGCGTATGCCTGTTTGGTAGCACGCTCCAAATCATTGAGAGCACCGGTAGATGTTTGCTCCAAAAAGAGTTGTTCCGCTGCGCGCCCACCCAGCAACGAGCATAATTCGTCCAGCAGGTGATCCGTATTGGTTAACTGACGCTCCTCCGGAAGATACCATGCTGCACCCAAAGCCATACCACGAGGCACAATGGTCACCTTAACGAGCGGATTAGCCCAACGCAGCATCCAACTGATGGTTGCATGTCCTGCTTCATGATAAGCGATAGAGCGTTTTTCGTCATCGGTCATAATCTTAGTCTTGCGTTCCAATCCACCTATGATACGATCTACAGCATCCATGAAATCTTGTTTTCCGACACGCTTGTGGTTGTTTCGTGCAGCTATCAGAGCTGCCTCGTTGCACACATTGGCTATATCAGCACCGGAGAAACCGGGGGTTTGCTTTGCTAAGAAATCCACATCCACAGTGTTATCCAATCGAATGGGACGCAAGTGCACTCCAAAAATCTCTTTTCGTTCCTGCAAATCCGGCAGTTCAACATGAATCTGGCGGTCAAAACGACCGGCACGCAACAATGCTGAGTCAAGGACATCAGCACGGTTGGTTGCAGCCAAAATGATAACACCGGTATTCGTGCCAAAGCCATCCATCTCAGTCAGTAGTTGGTTGAGAGTAGATTCGCGTTCATCGTTGCCACCTGTCATGATGTTCTTGCCACGAGCACGACCCACAGCATCAATCTCGTCAATAAAAATAATACTGGGTGCCTTCTCCTTAGCCTGACGGAACAAATCACGTACACGGCTAGCTCCTACACCAACAAACATCTCCACAAAATCGGAACCCGACATGGAGAAAAATGGCACATTTGCTTCGCCTGCTACGGCTTTTGCCAGTAGTGTCTTACCCGTACCCGGAGGTCCTACCAACAATGCCCCCTTAGGAATTTTGCCACCCAATTCAGTGTATTTCTTCGGGTTTTTGAGGAATGAAACGATTTCCTCCACTTCCTGCTTGGCACTTGACAAACCCGCAACGTCCTTAAAGGTCACTTTATCCGTTTTATTTTTGTCAAACATTTGTGCTTTTGCCTGCCCGACACCAAAAATGCTGCTTCCCATAGCACCTACTCCACGGCTCATAGCCAATATGAAAACAAAGAAAATAAAGAAAGGCAATACATTGAGTATGATATACCAATAGTTATGTGATTCCTTGTAAGTAATGTCTATCACAGGCTTATTGGCTTCCTTTCGTGCTAAGTTAATGCCATCCATGTATTTGCCAAAATCCTCCACAGACGGGATTTGTGCTTTCAAGAGTCCCTTGACTTTTTCGCCGGCTTCCTGATTGCCAAACACAACACCATAACTTTCCGGGCGAATAGTTGCCTGTGCTTTGTTGTCATCTGAAACAAGCAAAGACAAGACCATATCGTTCTCAATATATGCCGTAAATTGTGTGTAACTCAAGTCCTTTTGTATTCGGCTCTCCCCGTCCATAGGGAAGAAAGAGAACCCAAGCAGTAGAAACAATAGTATCCACCACACCCAAGACATTCCCCGACGAGGAGACATATTTTTAGGATTCTTCTGTTGATTCGTTTTGTTATCCATACCTTATATATCTTCGATTTCTTTGATTTTACCATCCGCCCATAAATGCTCAATGTCATAATATTCGCGAGCCGGTCGCTGCATAATGTGTACAAAAACTGTGCCATAGTCGATGGCTATCCACTCTGAATTTTCATATCCATCCGAAGCTAACGAATGAACGTGATGGGTAGTGCGCACATAATCAATCACTTCGTCTGCAATAGCTGCTACTTGTGTTGAACTGCCTCCTTCTGCTACCACCATAAACTCAACGGGAGCGTCATGGAGCTTGCGCAAATCAATGGTAACAATGCGATGTCCTTTTTTGTTCTGAATGCCCTCTACGATGGCATCTACTAATTGTTTTGTTGTCATTATCTTATATTTTAGTTGTTTCTATCAATTTTATATAAATGATTAGTCACATAGCGAAAACAAATCATCACGCGGATTAAGTAGCATCACGGG
>JAGHSR010000029.1 GCA_018065765.1 Candidatus Colicola coprequi | reverse complement strand
AGGGAAAGGGTTGGGGTTAGGGTCCCCCCCCTCTCCATAAACACGCACAAAAGTACACTCATAAACATCTGTTAATCAATTGATTATGGGGGGGGGTAATTTAGCAATAAAAATATTTGTACATAGCAAAAAAAAGTCGTACCTTTGCACCGTAAAAATCACACGCTATACTATAAATCCGAAAAAAATGATGAAAAAATTATTCTTCCTTTTCTTTGCAGCATTATTGGTTATGCCCGTTTCTGCTGCTGTTATTGTTCCCAAAGTGTACCCTTGTGGTGTAGTCACTTATAGAGACGGGCACGAAGAAACGTACGAGCAAGTGGAGTTGGCACAAAAATGGTCACAAAAAATAAAGATAAAAATTGATAAAGAAGAGCAGACTATACCCGCAAAAGATATCAGTTGTATTACATACTGGTTGAAGGATTTTCCGCAAGAAAAATGTACAATTTATTGCCTTTCTGTACTGGACGACCGCAAGAAAAACGGAAAGTTGCTTTGCGAATGGGGAGTGCCCATTATGGGAAACAGTTGGGGGGTGGTATTCCGTTGCCATGATATCTATCTGTTGAATCAACAAACAGGGGAAATGCGCATGCTTGCTTATGCAGATGAATCGATTGAGTCATTAGCAAAACCCCATTTGGAGACTTGGCAACCATTGCTCCTGCAGCGGAAAGATATGGACCACGCTATTTTTATTGACAGCATCCGTTGCTATGAGGATAGAAAAACCAAGGAAACACAATGCGAGTTCTGCTGGCCGCGCAAAAAGGCTAAATTAGGGGCTGAGATTTTCAAAGACAACGCCGAAATATCTGAGCAGATTATCGATGGAACGCTCAAAGCGTCCGACCTACAATATATTCTTGACCAAATGTAATCCGTCATGAAGAAAGCAAGTCTTTTCCTATTCGTCGCGCTATTGGCTACCTCCATGGTTCATGCCTATGATTTGCGCGAAAGTGTGTGCATCGTGGAGGCACAATATTCAGCAGAAGAGGAAGCTCAATTGGGCGATTTCGCCTTATGGCTCTCTCGCAAAGGATTTATGAGTGAATCACGTACCCTGTCTGCCTATAAAAACGGTTCGACCGGTAGCGGAGTGGTTATAGCCTCCGATAAGGGTCGCTACATACTTACCAATCGACATGTGGTCGGCTATGCCAAGGATGTCAATATATCGTTTGTGCTACGCGACACCACCCTTCGCTTTGAGCATTGTCAGGTCCTTGCTGCCAGTCAGGACGCTGATTTAGCCCTTGTTCGTTTGCCGGATACTTGTGCTCAACCGGCACTCTTGTTAGCTGCTTCTGCTCCGGAAGATGGACAAGACATTGTAGCAGCCGGCTTCCCAGGTTTGGGAGGAAAACCCTCTTGGCAAATCACCAAAGGGGCTGTGAGCAACTCTTATCTGCAAATTGACCACCAAAAACACCCCTTCGTTCAGCATACGGCTCCTATTGACCCGGGCAGTTCAGGAGGACCATTGCTCATCCAAACCGACACCGGTTATCTCGTCTTGGGCATTAATACGATGAAAGCTTTTTGGAGAGATAATGTCGGTATCGCTATCCCGACAACCACCATCCATAGCTTTATTGCCGAAGATGGTTCTGCGCCTATTGACCATGCAATGCTTGAAGAAATTGCCATAAATGGTGAGACTTGGGCAAAAATGGTGGACAAAATGGATGAGGCTTGTGTCGATTCGCTTAAAAAGATGAACATTGAGATGCCGCTCGATATCATCAAGCATACCCTCGAATTGGCTTGCACACCCGAAGTGCAAATCGTTGCGGGCAAAAATGGCTCCTCTACCGGTAGCAATAGCAAACATAATGCAAAATCCGGAGTCTATGACGCCAATTTCGGCAATTATCTGTATGTGCGTGCGGAATATATCAATGCTTTTGGCAGAAATCAACAGATCAATCTGGCATGGGAGAACAATCGACAGGTATTTGTGTATGGTCTTGGATTGTCTTTAATGTTGGATGAATTGCGACAAACAGATCAAACTATCCAATTATCACCGGGGTTTGGCATAGGTTTTCACTTGGGCGCTCAGGTTCCTCTACACATGGGGAAACACTACGCTATTCCACGCTTTGTGGTGGCACCATACATCGCTCCAATGGGATTTATTAATTCTTCTAAACATGTGGGAGGCATTCCTTTTTCTGTAGGAAACGATTTTGCGTTTTCAGCGGGAGATTACTTGATCTGTGTGGGAGTTCATTACGTATATGATCTTTCTTTCTATCAAGGCACATCTTTGTTGATAACGAACAACAATAGAAAAATCCTGAGCAATGGAGACTTTGCCGCTTTGGTCGGCACCAACAATCTATCCATTAGCCTTGCCTTCGGTTGGTAATTTCTTCTTTCCACATCGTTGCCACTACAAAACCAAACAGCTGACTATATAGTTTTTCGCCTTTTCGAGCACTCTTTACATGCTCTTTCCAGCGTTGTTCCCACATCGCTTTCTTCGTCTCATCCTTCAGCTCCTCATGGGCTTTTGTCAGCACTTCTTTGTAGGCCAGTCTATGAGCAGTCAGTTTCTCCGACCAATCACCTTCATGTTTGTGTAGATAGTAGGCTTCAGTCTTGCCTGCTACAATCTTGCCATTAGGTAATCTGTGTTTTTTAGTCCTCGATACGAACATCCTACCTGTTTCATCAAATTTTTTTCGGGATGTCAATCGCCCTTCCAATTCCTCTATGGGATTAGAGTATGTTACTTCTGCCATATCTTTTTGTTATATGTCGTATTTAACTATTTTAACTATTTTGTATTTAACTATCGACCATTGAGATTTCTGGTTCTCCGTCCCAATTCTTTACTATTCCTTTATAATTCCTTTATGATTCCTTTACTATTCCTTTATGATAACAAACCATGTACAATGAAAGTACAATGTTTTTGTACAAACTTGTAACTTATTTTTGCTTCTATTACAAAAAACCGCAATCCACCTCTTGTGATTGATGTTCAATTAATGTATTGATTAACGAAAATTAATGTCCCATTAATGGCAATTAATGTTTATATCCCTATCTTGTTTTCGACAACTCGAAAAACTGCCTGCAAAGATACTATAAAAATACGGCATTTGCAAATTTTTCCACAAAAATTTTGTAGATTTCAAGAAAAAAAAGCGTACCTTTGCGTTGCCATCTAACGACTAAAAACTAACTCCATCCCCGCCTCAGAGGTTGGAGTTATTTATTCCTACTGCACGCAGTGGCACGGTACACGGAATGTGGTGACATTGAATAGAACGGTGAAGCGAAGCCCTACACTCAAGTGCGAGAATGACTGAATGTATTTGCTATCGAGCAGACTATTGATTCGTAGATTTTGTTGCAAATTGGTTTGCGTTTGATCAGCAGGTATAAGGTTAACTTGCGAGTAATCAGTTATCATTTTGGACGTCTTATCCCCTATGTGCAATCCATAGTCTGCATAGATACCACATCGCAAGGTGGTTCGTCCTATATTCCAGTTACCTCCAACCTCAATGGTAGGAACTACGTATGTTTTGAGCGAAGCCACAGAGCCTGAATACTTGTATTCGCTTAGTGGATAGTAGCCGTATTGTGGACGATCCTCGATGTACTCGGCTGCCCAGCGCTCATAAGCTCCAGTAGTCAACATTTGGCTGACGGATTTGTAGTTGCGTGTAACAGGGAAAAGACACTTAACACCTAAACCCAAGTAGATGTGTTCTGCCGGCAGAAATCCCACTTGCGCCATCAATTGGGCTGAGATGGTTTGTTGTTGCTCCTTAAGTGACGTATGGCGATATTGGTAGAGCAACGATTCTTTTGCTATATCTACTGCCTCGCGTGATTCTATCAGATTGCTCATGCTCAGTTGTGTCAGCGAGTAGTTGGCACCTACACCCAACTGAATAAACATCCGTTGGGCACGAGCCTCGTAGTGAAAAGAGACTTGTCCCTCACCGCCTGCCAAT
Source organism: Candidatus Colicola coprequi (assembly GCA_018065765.1). Lineage (GTDB taxonomy): Bacteria > Bacteroidota > Bacteroidia > Bacteroidales > Paludibacteraceae > Colicola > Colicola coprequi. The sequence continues at coordinate 557 of JAGHSR010000029.1, read as the reverse complement.
GGCTGGATGGTTGCAGAAGGTTTGCTCACCAATGTATTGGCTTCGCCGCCGGCTACGCTTAATCCCAGATAGTGCCACCAATTGCCGACAGCCATTGTACCCGATACGCCCGATAGTAGGCACACCAATAGAACGATCCACTTAGGCGATATAGAATCAATGCACTTGCTCATGTACTATAGTATCACAAATTCTACGCGACGGTTCTTGGCGCGTCCTTCTTCGGTATCGTTGGTATCAATAGGTTCAGATTCACCTTTACCCTCAGCCTCAATACGGCTTTCGTCTATGCCGCGACGTATCATGTCGTCGCGTACGCTATTGGCACGGCCTTCGGACAACTTCTGGTTATCCTTGTCTGAACCCACCGAGTCGGTATGACCCGTGATGCGGATGCGCACTTCGGGGTTCTCGTTGAGTAGGTCATACAAGTCCTGCAATCCTTTTTCGGACTCAGGCAGGATAACAACACTGTTGGTAGCAAAGTAGAGGTCGTGCAAGATAATCTTGCGTTTCTTGACAATCGGTTCCAGCGTGAAGGTCTCATTGCCCTCAAT
>JAGHSR010000021.1 GCA_018065765.1 Candidatus Colicola coprequi | reverse complement strand
ACCCGCCTTGAGTTGGCGCAACTATTTGGTAAAACGACCTATGCAGAGAAGTCACTTCGCAACACTTGTGCCGAGACACAGGACAATGTGATGAATTTTCTCAACCAACTGCGTGACGCTTATATGCCGGCTGCTCGTGCTGAAGTGAAAGAACTACAGGAGTTTGCTGCTACACTTGGCTTTGAGGGCGAACTGCAACCTTGGGACTTCTCCTATTACAGCAAACGACTCAAAGATGCCAAATACAGCATTTCGGATGATGTGCTTCGCCCATATTTTGAACTCGAAGCCGTGAAACAAGGCGTGTTCGATTTTGCCAACCGTATGTACGGGCTGACCTTTGTGCCCAATCCTCAGATTCAGGTTTATCACCCCGAAGTGACCGCTTACGATGTGTTTGATGCAGAGGGCAATTATCTCGCTGTTTATTATGCAGACTTCCATCCACGCGATGGCAAACGCGGAGGCGCTTGGATGAACGATTTCAAACCTCAGTACATTGATGAGAACGGCAACGATAGCCGCCCACATATTGTCAACGTAATGAACTTCACAAGACCTGTGAAGTCCGACGCGAATGGGGAGAACGCTACAGGAGTTGATAAACCCGCTCTCTTTACATATGACGAGGTGGAGACTTTCCTGCACGAGTTTGGACATGCTCTGCACGGTATGTTGACCCGTTGCCAGTACGCCGCTCAGAGTGGAACCAATGTACCTCGCGACTTTGTGGAACTACCCAGTCAGTTCAACGAAAACTTCCTCGGTAAAAAAGAGTTCTTGGATACTTTTGCTAAACATTATCTAACCGGTGAACCCATGCCGCAAGATTTGATTGACAAAATCAAAGCGTCCAACAACTATCAGGCCGCTTACGCATGCGTTCGCCAATTATCCTTCGGTTACCTCGATATGGCTTGGCATACACTGACCGCTCCGTTTGCAGTACAAGATGGTGACACCATCGCTGCCGTGCTGGCATTTGGTAATCAAGCGATGGATCAAGTGGCTGTCATGCCTACCGTTGACGGTACTCAGATGGAGACGGCATTCACCCATATTTTCTCCGGTGGATACGCTGCAGGTTACTACAGTTACAAGTGGTCGGAACTACTGGACGCTGACGCGTTTGCACAATTCCAACTGGCACAGGCACAAAACGGATCTATCTTCGACCGTGCTACGGCTGACCGCTTCCGCACCAATATTCTTGAGAAAGGTGAAACAGAAGCCCCGATGACACTATACCGCCGTTTCCGTGGTGGTGAACCGACTATCGAAGCGTTGCTCAAACGTGATGGCATTATCCAATAAGCACACACATCATCGATTAGCCGTAGTACTGCTCGCCTTGTTGGCAGTGCTGGTTTGTTTCTTGGTTTTTCGTCGCCCTTCAGTCTCTTCTCCTAAAGAGACGAAGGTGACGGAAAATAACACCCCTATCACCTTGGTTTCCTATCCGGGGCGAACGTTCTCCTATAGCCAACGTTTTCGCGACAACAATCAGGCACACCTGCGCGCAGCGGAGAAAATAGGATTGAAGAACGGTCCTGCTACGCGCGAACAAGTCAAACAAAAACGGAGCCAACTGCAACAGATACGTTCCTGTCACAATTATGTGGTGGAGCCACTCACATACTCTGTTCCTTATCTTGTTCCCAAGGCTGCGGCTCGTTTGGATGCAATAGGTGCTGAATTTGCAGATATTTTGCAGCGCAACGACCTCCCTCACTACCGCTTTTATGTCACTTCGGTGCTGCGAACCAAGGAGGATATTGAGCACCTGCAACGAACCAATGGCAATGCGGTCAAAAACTCTGCACATAACTATGGCACGACTTTTGATATTGCTTATATGCGTTTTGAACGTTGTACCGATACGCACAATTACATGACCGATGGCAACCTCTGCCTCGTGTTGGCTCAGACACTGCTCAATCAACAGAGAGCCGGACATATTTACGTCAAACATGAGAAGAAACAGGCTTGCTTTCACATCACCGTGCGCGACTGAATGCTGAGTGCTGAATGCAAAATGCTGAATGCAAAATGCTGAATGCAAAAAAGATAAATGATATGTTACACTTTAATAAAAACAATTAAAATTAACCATGAAAAAACTACTTTTAGGCGATGAAGCTATCGCTTTAGGCGCAATTGATGCCGGACTAAGTGGCGTTTATGCTTACCCGGGTACTCCCAGTACGGAGATTACTGAATTTATCCAACTCTACGAAGCCAAGAATGCTTCCACCAATCCTATTTTCTGCCGCTGGGCAGCCAACGAGAAAACAGCTATGGAGGCAGCTCTCGGTATGTCCTATATGGGCAAGCGTGCTCTTGTGTGCATGAAACACGTAGGTATGAACGTGTGCGCAGACGCTTTCATGAACTCTGCTGTCACAGGTGTCAATGGTGGTCTGGTTGTTTTGGCAGCTGATGATCCATCGATGCACTCCTCTCAGAACGAGCAAGACTCTCGTTTCTATGCTAAGTTTGCTATGATTCCATGTTTTGAACCCAGCAACCAGCAAGAGGCTTACGACATGATTGGTCGTGCATTCACTCTCTCTGAGGAGTTGCATACTCCGATTCTAATGCGCGTAACAACTCGCATGGCTCACTCACGTGCTGTTGTAGAAACGGCTGCCGAGACACGTCCTCAGAACACCGCAAAACCGGTAGATAATCCTCGTCACTTTATCTTGCTGCCTGTTAATGCCCGCAACAACTATAACGAACTCGTTGACAAGCAGACCCTATTCAGCAAAGCAAGTGAAACGATGGGGTACAACACGTATGTGAAGGGCACCAATCCTAAGAAAGCCATCCTCACCACAGGTATTGGTTACAACTACCTCATGGAGCACTACACAGGTGCAGAATCGGTACTCAAAGTCGTTCAATATCCTCTTCCAACGGCCATGATTGCTCAGATGATCAAGGACGGAGCCGAAGAGATTCTCGTTATTGAGGAAGGTCAACCCGTGGTGGAAGAACTGCTCAAATCTGTTCTCTACGAAATGGGTGCTAAGGTGCGCGTTGTAGGTCGCCTCACCGGTGCTCTGCCACGTGCCGGCGAACTATGCCCGGATGTGGTGCGTCTCGCTCTTGGACAACAGGCACTGCCTACCAAACCGGCTGAAGATATCATCGTGGCTCGTCCACCTGCATTGTGCCAGGGTTGCGGTCACAGAGATATGTATGCTGCCCTTAACGAGGTAGCTAAAGAGTATGCCGACACACGCGTCTTCGGTGATATTGGCTGTTACACATTAGGTGCACTTCCTCCTTTCCAAGCTCTGCATTCTACGTTGGAGATGGGCGCTTCAGTCACTATGGCTAAGGGTGCTGCGGATGCAGGCCAACACCCCGCTATTGCTGTGATAGGTGACTCTACTTTTACCCATTCCGGAATCACCGGTCTGCTTGATTGCGTCAACTCTCACGCTAATGTGGTTATCATCATTTCCGACAACCTCACCACCGGTATGACGGGAGGTCAGGATTCAGCAGGAACAGGTCGTTTGGAGCAAATATGCCGTGGTGTCGGCGTAGAGGATGCGCACGTACGCGTTGTAATCCCTCTGCCT